>JAFEBR010000395.1 GCA_018242565.1 Planctomycetota bacterium
AAAGTACGGTCGGCCAGGGGACCACTTTCATTCTGAAACTCCCGCTGGCCGGCACCAACACCAAGAAGTCCGCCATTCCGCCACGAACTGCGCAGCAACTTGGCGCGACAGGCTGATTTCAGCGAGTTGGGCCGCGTGCGAGCATCCCGCACGCGGCACGGGTACAATCACGGGCAATCATGTCGGCCCGGAATCTACTCATTGACGGCTACAACCTGCTGCACGCAGCAGGCATGGGGAAGCTCGACTACCAGCCGGGCGAACTCCTGCGTTGCCGAACGCGGTTGTTGCGCCTGCTGCTCGACCGCCTGACGATCGCCGAGATTCGGGCAGCAACGTTGATTTTCGATGCCCGCGACCCACCCCCCGATCGACCATCGGAATTCACGGTCTCCGGATTAAAAGTCCGGTTTGCCAATCCCGGGGGTGACGCCGACGTCATGATTCGCAATTGGCTGGCAGTCCACCACACCCCCCGGCACGTGACTCTGATTTCGAGCGATAAGGAACTGCAACGTGCTGCCCGGGCCTGCGGTGCACGTTTCAAAAGCAGCCAGGCGTTTCTCGCTGACCTCGAAACACGCCGGCAGGGAAAGCGTGCCGGCCGCCCCTCCGACAGCGACGACGATAAACCGGATTTTTCGCTCGCCGGAGGCCAGGCCAATTATTGGCTCGCGGAATTTGGTGAATTCACAATTTCAGAGCCCGATCCTGAACCACCGTCCGATGAAGCACCCGGGACCTCTACGGCATCGACAACGCCGCCAGCCCAGAGTGCCGGGGGCGACGCTCCGCAGGGACCATCCCGACACGGCAGACCACGGCGGCGGCGGTCCGCTCAGCCGGCCGATGATTCCAAGCCCACCGGCGACATCGATGCGGCAGAACTGGAACGCTGGGCTCAGGGACTCGAGTCCTCGCTGACCGATCTCGAACCCTCTGACGACGAACGTCGGCGACTCGAACTCGAGCGTTGGCTCGCGCAGGAACAGGCCAAAGATCAGGCACGCCGGTTCGGCAAATAGCGGCAACGGCACTCGTTTCCGACCAGACAATATCGGGAACATTTTGCCCAGGCATTCGTCCAGTCAGCCCCCTGGTCGACGCTGACTGGCCAACGTCCTTTATGCCGCCCGGCGGTGGATTTTCTGTTTCACGGCGGTCGCAATTTCCCGTTCGGGATGCAAGCCCCATTTCTTCAGAAAACGAACGTACGATTTCAGATGCAGCAGGGCATCCTGCGAGAGCAGGTTCTTGCTGGCCCGTTGCTCGAGATGGTAGCACCACGTCTGGCCATTCATCATCACGCGCCAGCCGGCGCGGGACATGCGCAGGCAAAAATCGACGTCTTCAAAGTACTTGCGGAACCCGAGGTCGAAGCAGCCGATTTCAGCGACGGCTTCACGCCGCACCATCAGAAAGCAACCCGAGAGCCAGTCACAATCGAAGACGGCGGTCCGGGGCTTGTCGGTATGCAGGTAGTCGGCGACCACTCCGCCCAGCATCCGTGACAATCCCAGTCGGCGGGCGGCGATCGTCTCGAGCGTCTGGAATCTGCGCGCCGGGTAACCATAGGTCCCATCGGGATGATACAAGCCACAGCCACTCACGCCGCAGTCCGGATGCTCGTCCATGAAGTGGACCATTTTCGACACCGACTGTTCGCTGGGCTCGAAGTACATGTCGGTGTTCAGCAACAACACGTAACGCGCCGTCGCCACGTCGAGGATCCGATTCAGATTCGCCGCGTAGCCCAGACGCTGCTCATTGCGGACCACCAGACTGCCGGGCGACTGGGCCGTCCATTCGGCGACCCCGTCGGTCGAGGCATTGTCAACGAGAATCAACCGCATCTGCACCCCCGAGGCCGACTGTTTGAGAGTCGAGACCAGGGGGGACATGAACTCGCGTTCGTACGTGTAGATGAAACCGACGTCGACATCCATGTCGAACCTCTGTCGCTACGAAGAAATTGCCGGGAAGTCGTGTCGTCTGTCGCAGGGCGCGAACCGTTTCGCGCCGGCCGGTCTACACCTTGACGCGTTCAACGTACTCGCCGGTGCGGGTGTCGATCCGTACGGTTTCGCCTGTTTCAATAAACGCCGGAACTTGAATCTCGGCGCCGGTTTCGACGGTCGCCGCCTTGGTGATGTTCCCCGAGGTGTTCCCGCGGACCGCCGGTTCGGTGTAGGTAATTTTCACAACGATATGGGGCGGCGGTTCGACGCCGATGACACGATCATTCCAATACAGCAACTGGCAGATCTGGCCGTCCATCAGCCAGCGGACCCCGTCCCCCATGATCTCGTCAGTCACGGTGTATTGTTCGTAGGAATCCTGATCCATGAATACGAGCGAGGTTTTATCGCGGTACAGGAACTGAGCTTCTCCCTTGCGCACATCGGCAGCTTCCAGTCCATCACCGCTCTTGTAGGTTCTGTCGATGATGGTATTCTTCAACAGGTTTCGCAGGCGGCATTTGTACAGCGCCTGTCCCTTACCCGGCTTGACGAAATTGCACTCGAGCATGTCGTATGGTTCGCCTTCGATGACGACTTTCACCCCTTTGCGAAAGTCCCCGGCGTTAATCTGTGGCATTGGTCGGTCTCAGTAAATTTCAGGTTTGTGAACGGCCCGAAGCATATCAAATGGTTTTTTTCTTTACCAGTTCCATTTCCGAGCCTGACGCCCTGAAAAAACCGGCGAATTACGCGGAAAATGACTGGCATTCGGCGTTGGCACAGGCCGTGCGCGACCCCGATGAACTGCTCGATCGGCTCGCACTCCCCGAGTCGCTACGCGAACCGGCCCGCCAGGCGGCAGACAGGTTCCCGCTCCTGGTGCCCCGCAGCTACCTGGCCCGTATGCGTCCCCAGGATCCGGCCGACCCGCTCCTCGCGCAGGTCCTGCCTTTGGGGGCCGAAACGCAGCACGTCGATGGCTATCTCGCGGACCCCGTTGGTGATGCCGACGCCCGTCGAGCACCGGGTCTCTTGCACAAATACGCGGGACGCGCGCTGCTCGTCACCACCGGCGCGTGTGCCGTACATTGCCGGTATTGCTTCCGGCGGCATTACCCCTATGGTGAAGAACCCCGTCGCCTGGCCGACTGGGACCCGGCATTTGCCACACTTGCTGCCGACGACTCGATCCACGAAGTGATTCTCAGCGGGGGAGACCCGTTGATGTTGACCGATTCGCGGTTACAAGAAATCTGCCGTCGCATCGGCGACATCCCGCATGTTGCGCGTCTGCGTCTGCACACCCGTCTGCCGATTGTGCTCCCCGAACGGGTCACCCCCGAACTGCTGCAGGTGATCCACGGGGCCGGTCCCACTCCGATCGTCGTCGTGCATGCCAATCATCCTCGGGAACTTGTGGATGATTGTGCCGAGGCCCTCCGGCGACTGGTTCGCAGCGGCATGACCGTGCTGAATCAGGCTGTGCTGCTGCGCGGCATCAACGATCAGGTCGAAACGCAGATCGAATTGTGCGAAGCGCTGGTTGATCTGGGAGTCATGCCGTACTACTTGCATCAACTCGACCGCGTCTCGGGCGCGGCCCATTTTGAAGTTCCCGTGGAAACGGGCCTGACGATCATTGAAAACCTGCGCCGGCATCTGCCGGGCTATGCCGTGCCCCGCTATGTACGGGAAACGGCCGGTGGCGAACATAAGGAGATCATTGGATGAACCAACCCGACCGCCGACCCCGAGTACTGACTTTTCTGTGCCTGGTTGTTCTCGCCGTGCCCCGCCTGCTGGCGGCCGACGAAGCCGCCGACCGGCTCAATAAACGGCTGGATACGGACATTCAGCGTTTCACCGCCGAGATCGATGCCAATCCGCAGGATGTCGACAACTATTCACGCCGTGGCGATGCCTGTTTCTTTCGAGGCAAGTTCGCCGAGGCGGTCGCCGATTACGAACAGATGGTGAAACTGAAACCAGAACTCGAAAACTCGCACTGGCGGAAGGGGATCGCCTACTTCTACGCCGGTCGCTACAAAGACGCAGCTCATCAGTTCGAGATCTACCATTCGTTCGACAATGTCGATCGCGAAAATGGGATCTGGCGCTATCTGTCACAGCGCAAAGCCTTCGGCCGCGACAAAGCCCGCGAAGGCCTGCTCAAGTATGAAAAAGATGACCGGGAGCCATTCCCGGATGTCTATCGCCTGTTCTCGGGCGAACTGACAGGCGACGAAGTGCTCAAACGTGTTAACGCGGCCCAGATCTCGCCACAGGAAAAAACGCAGCGCTTGTTCTACGCCGAGTTGTACGTGGGGCTGAATGACTTTGTCGACGGCCGTCTCGACTCCGCTGAGCAACACCTGGAACAGGCCGTCAAAAACACCTGGGGCGCGAACGCCGGGGGTGGTCCGGGCTACATGTGGCACGTCGGGCGCGTGCATTACGCACAGCTTCTGGCGGCAAAAACCAAACCCGCCAATAAATAAGCCCCAGCAACCGCGGGGCGGCCTGCAGTTGCCTCGATGCGACCAGTGGCCCTTACTCGGCGATGCCGTGCCGACGCAGCTTTTGCCGCAACGTGGCTCGATGCAATCCCAGCAGTTGCGCGGCGGCGGCCCGGTTCCCCTGACAATGCTCGAGCACAGCCGAGAGCAGGGGAGGCTCTACGAGTTGCAGAAAACGTTCGTACAATTGCGGATCAATGGCCTCCGCCAGCGCAGGAGCTGTTTCGTTCGTCCACGATTGAATCTCCCGCTGTACGCGGGAATCCACCGGCAGCACACCCTGCCCCTGGATGGCGATCGCCGCCGGTGCCGGGAGATGATCCGGAAGAATCTCGCCCCCGCGAGCCACGATGGCCGCATGTTCGATCGCATTGCGCAATTCACGGACATTCCCCGTCCAGGCACGTGTCCGCAGCGCGACGATCGTCTCGGGAGCCAGTTGCCAGGCGGTCCCCGGTCTGGGTGGCGCAATCCGCTTCAGGAAATGCTCCGCCAACAATTGAATATCGTCGGGGCGTTCACGCAGCGGCGGGAGGTGAATCTGAAACACCCCCAGCCGGAAATACAGGTCTTCCCGAAACGCGCCCTGGGACACCAGTTCAGGCAGAGATCGGTTGGTCGCGGCGATGATCCGCACATCCAATTCGCGCGGCGCCGTTCCGCCCACCGGCAGAATCTCACGCTGTTCGAGGGCCCGCAACAGCTTGACCTGCAAACTCAAGGAAACGTCGGCAATTTCATCGAGCAGCACCGTCCCCTTCGCCGCCAGTTCCAGTAATCCCGTCCGGTCATCTCCCGCACCGGTGAACGCGCCCCGCGCATGGCCGAACAATTCGCTTTCAATCAGCCCGGAATTCAGCGCGGGAATGCAGACCGGCAGAAATGGCCCCAGCTTGCGACGACTGTGCCGATGAATTGCCCGCGCCACCAGTTCTTTGCCCGTGCCGCTTTCACCGGTTATCAATACGCCGACATCCGAAGCCGCAACCAGTGCAATCTGTTTGAAGACCTGCTGCATCGCCGCTGATGAACCGATGATCGCGGCCTCGGGTTCCGCGGAATCGGGAATTCCCGTGGTGACCGAACTGGGCACTTCGGTGCGCGAGGCCAAAGCCCGTTTCAGCACCGTGACGGCGACATCCAGATCGAACGGTTTGACGAGATAATCAAACGCCCCTTCCTCGATGGCCCGCACGGCCGTATCGAGACTGCCAAAGGCCGTCATTACGACCACGGGCGTTTCGCCGATCTGTTTTCGCATCTCCCGAATCGCCGACAGTCCGTCGATCCCCGGCAGGCGCACGTCCATCACGACGACATCCGGGCGAAATCCGCGCGAGGTCAACCGCAACGACTCTTCCGCCGACGGACAGACGCGCACGGTGTGCCCGTCATCGGTCAGTGCTTCACGAATCGCCCAGCAGATCGCCGGTTCATCATCAACTATCAAGACATCCGACATTTAATCTTCCCGTTGCAGGTCAGCCCCGCGCAGGGAGCCAACGGTTTCCTCGAGATCCGCCGGGGCGACCACCGGGGTCACGGCCTCGCCAGGGACATACGCCGGCAGTTCAATCTGAAACAGCGTTCGTCCCTGCTCGCGTTTCCATGATATCCGACCGCCATGGTCGATCGACACCTGGCGGGCCAGGGCCAATCCCAACCCAACCCCCTCGGGCTTCGTGGTCACAAACGGATCAAACAACGAACTGGCCAGGACCGGTGCCGGACCGCGTCCGGAATCGGAGACTTCGAGTACCACCCTCGGCCCCACTCGCCGGGCCCCTAACGTCACATCTCCTCCTGATCCGGCCGCTTCGATCGCATTGGTCGCCAGGTTGAGAACGGCCGCCCGCAGACTTTCGGGTTCTGCCAGAACGGGCACCGCCCCCTCGGCATGCCAGACATCCAGGTTGACCGCCGCATGTTCGCAGGCCGGTTGCACCAGCAGCGCGACGTCGTCGAGTAACTGGTTGACGTCGGTCTCGCGGGGCGGACTGTGTTCGGCTTTGCCGAGTGCCAGTAACCCCTTTACTTGCGTTTCCGTCAACGACAATTGACGCAGTGCGACCCCCAGGCTCTGATCCTGCGGGGCACTCGTGCAACGACGCTGATGCAACTGCAGCGCCATGCGTGCGCCAGCGACTGCGTTGCGCAACTGATGCGCCAAACCGCCAGCCAGTTGGGCCAGCAGTCGTTCGCGTTCCGCCTGCTGAATCGTCGTCTGCATGGCCCGCAGTTGTGCCGACATACTGTTCACTGCGGCGACCAGTTCCTGAATTTCATCGACCCGGGAACCGACGGGAATTTCAGAGAAATCGCCAGCGGCGATCGCGGCGACCTGCTGCTGCAATTTGCGAATCCGCCGGCCAAACCTCTGGGCCAGCCAGCCCGACACAACCGCCGTTAACAGGACGGCGCCGCATCCAACCAGCAACGGGGGCAAAGCCGCCACCCACCGATCCCGCTGCCAGGTATCCACCGGGTACAGCACGTACAATCTGCGGACCGAGGCATCGCTCCGCGGATCGAGACGTGCCACGTAAAACTGCGTCCCCGCGACTTCCAGTCGGGGCTGATTCGCCAGTGTCTCCAGGCCACCGCCGGCCGGCAGACGCTCGGGCAACTGTGGCAGACGGTCAGCCTGGGGCAGTGTCGAACCCTGCAACCTTCCGGAACTGTCATACGCCAGAAAATGCGCGCCGGAAAACCCCCGCATTTTTTCGAGCACGCTGGCGTTCAACGGCACGCTCGTCTGATCCAGCGTGACGAGCAGGTTGCGCAGTTGCGACAGAGTCTGTGCGTCGCGCTGCCGGGCCGCGGTGGAGGCCGCCACGGCTGTTACGGCAATGACAGCCAACAACACCACCCCGGCAAAGGGAAACAGAATCTGATTACGAATTGACCAATGCATCATTGTCGCGGGGAATGCGGTCTGAAAGGCTGCCTGTGCCAGCATATCGTGGCAGCCTGGAGAGCGACAGAACAAGTTGCCCAGCGACCAGTTCGCGTTCAAATTTCCTCGCGGCCACGTCGATTCTCGGACAAAAAAACGCCGCTCGCGTCAAAGAATCACCGCGAGAAATAACTGGCGCGGCCCCCTATGGCGTTCCGGCCGAAGTTTCTGCGACTTGCGCTGCGACTTCGCACATAGCATGACCTTTGCCTTGCGAACGAGCCAGCGTCATCCCCAGTCCCCCAGCCTGCCATACGAGAGTCACGCCATGTTTCATCGTCGCGGTTTCACGTTGATTGAATTGCTGGTTGTCATCGCCATTATCGCCGCCCTGGTGGCGCTCTTATTGCCTGCCGTGCAGCAGGCCCGCGAGGCGGCCCCGCGCAGTCAGTGCCGCAATCAACTCAAACAACTGGGGCTGGCACTGCAGAACTACCACAGCACGCATAATGTCTTCCCCCCGGGCTATGTGGCCGGCGCCCCTTACCCGGCCACTTCCAATGGCTGGGGCTGGTGCGCTCAGATCCTGCCGCAACTCGATGGAGGTCCGCTCTGTAACTCGCTCAATTTCAGCCTGCCCGTCGAACATGTGTCCAACCAGAAACTGGTCGCCACGTCGCTCCCGTACATGCTGTGCCCCAGTGATCTGACCGAGTCAGGTCAGGTCAGGTCGAGGTCACCGATGCCACCGACCGCATATTGATTCCTGCCGCCGGCGGTTCGAGTTACGCCGTAACCGTGGGAGACGACTCGTGTGACGCCGACGCCTTGAAGGGGAACGGCAGTTTCTACCGCAACAGCCGGACGCGCATCGCCGATCTGGTTGATGGCACCTCCAACACCGTCCTGGCGGGCGAACGCACCTTCGCCTACACGCAGGGCATCTGGAGCGGGGCCCCCAACGGCGGAATTTGCCGCCCCGGCACATTGAACCCCTGGCCCGGTGCGGTCGCCACCAGTCCCGTCTTCCTGCTGGTACACAACAATTACATCAACATCGTGACCGACAGCGACGGCGGACTCGACGACTTTTCCAGTCTGCATTCCGGAGGCGCGCAGTTTCTCTTCGCGGACGGCTCGGTTCGGTTCATTCCCAGCATTACCAGCGACGGTCCGCAACGCCGCGCCTTCTGGGGAATGGGCACGCGAGCCGGCGGTAAAGTTGTGACGGGAATCGAATAACGCAACGTCCCGCTCAACGCCACATCGGCTGGCGTTTCCAGTACGTCAGTGATCGCCACAGCCATTCCAGCGGACCGAACCGGAAGTATCGCAGCCAGATGGGGCTGACGACGAGCTGCAAGATCCAGATCGCGAGGACGACGAAATAGATCTGGTAGTACTGGAACTCGGCAAAGTAATTGAGGCCGTATCCGAAGAAAAACAGGGTGCAAATCACCGAGTGCATAATGTAATTCGTAAACGCCATCCGACCGACGGCTTCGAGGCGGGCGAACAACCCTTGCAACCAGTTCCATTTGTAGAGCAGGGTCAACAACGACACATGGGCCATCACCAGGAGCATCCGCTGGAAGGGGTAAATCAGCCCTGTCCAGGGGATCGCCACCTGCTCGAGTCGCAGCAGCGCGGCCTCGAGATTCGGGCTGTAAACGACGCCGTGATAAAAACTGTACGCCGCCAGCGGCAACCCCAGTCCGTAGCCAACGGCCATGACGATTTTGTAGCTCTTGTTGGACCATTGCCCCGTCAAAAAGCCCCATTGGTACAGGGCCAGCCCCAGGAACATCAGCGCCAGCGAATCCCAGACTTCGATTGGCATGAAAATCGTCTGCCCTTTCAGGGCCATCGGCCGTATATAGCCCCCGACCGTGGCATAATCGGATTTCATCTTCTGCGTGTTTTCTTTGGCCTGCTCGCGATTCGGGATGAAATTCTTTTCTAGTTCCTCCCATTTCTCGATCGCGGTCTGCTGCGACTCGGTTAACGGAATTCCCGTCTGCTCCACGGCTTTCGCTTGGACGTACTCAATGCGCCGCATTCGGAAGAATTGGTGTACGCCGACACCTACGCCGAAGTCGATCAACCCCACAATCGGCACGCACAAGACGAGATATTTCGGTTTGATCTTCCGGCACAGGTAGACGATGATTCCGCACCAGCCATAGAGATAAAGGATGTCGCCGATCCACAAGATGACGTGGGCGTGAAACAACCCGAACAGTACGAGCCAGAGCATCCGCCGAATGAAGAGCCAGGTTGTCGATTGGCCCGCCGACGCTTTCTGCGAGACGAATAACAGCACCCCCGCACCAAACAACATGCCGAACAGGGCTCGCATCTTCCCTTCAAACACCACCGAAATCACCGCCGACACCCAGAAATTGACATCCCCTGGATTGGATTTGAACGACTCCGAAAAGTAATTCGGCATCGAAAACCCGGGAATATTCATCAACAGAATGCCTAGCAGCGCGACTCCGCGCAAGGCATCGATCAGACGGATGCGGGCTGTCTCGGAAACGGGGGCCGCGGTGGGTAAGGCAATCGCCGGGGTCAGTTCGGTGGAGAGAGTTGTCATCGTGCCGAAGCATTCGTCCGAGTTGTCAAAATCTTGTAACTTCGGTCAGGAATTTTGCCAGACCGGCCGCCGAATGGGAACAGCAGGCCAGAGGTGTATCGCGCCCCTTGATTCAATTCCCATGGATTTCGCCCTAAACGGTCACGGCCGGCAAGCGCAATCTCGGCGGCAGGTCGCAAACTGGCACCCGGGCGCACCGCGCTCGTACCGTCACGCACCGGCCTGGGTGAGGTCCGGTTACTCGTTCTCGGGCGAGTGAATGCGCAGCGTCTCGCGCCGGAGCCATTTCGGACCGCGCAGGCTGTGCTCATTCTCTTCGGCCGGCAACAGTTCCGCGGGATTGACCGACAGGCTCGCCGGCATATTCAGCGGGATATCCTGGGCCCGGGCAATGGCGGCCCCCAGATCGTTGAGTTTCTGCTCCAGCCGGTCGTAACCACGGTCCAGATGGTAAATCCGCCGCACCACACTGTCGCCCTGGGCAGACAGCGCGGCGAGCACGAGGGCGGCCGATGCGCGCAAGTCCGAGGCCATCACGGCCGCTCCGCTGAGTCGGGGCACGCCGTTGATGATGGCACTGGGGCCTTCTCTCCGAATCGCGGCCCCCATGCGGCCTAACTCGGCCACATGCATGAAGCGGTCGGGGAAAATCTTGTCGGTGATAATGCTGATTCCCGGAACATTGGTCAGCAGGGCCATCATTTGCGCCTGCACATCGGTTGGCAACCCCGGATAAGGCAGCATGATACAGTCCGCCGGACGCAGATCGTCGCGGACCGAGACTCGGGCCGAGTTGCCGATCAGATCGACCGATACGCCAATGTCACGCAGTTTTTCAATCACCGCGGTCATGTGGTCGGGAGCGATATTCTCGAGCACCACATCTCCCAGCGTGATCGCCGCAGCGATCATCAACGTGGCCGCTTCGATGCGGTCAGGAATAATCGTGTGCTCGCAACCTGTCAGGTGATCGACCCCTTCGATATGCAGAAAAGGGGTTCCCAGACCCGAAATACGGGCCCCCATGCGATTCAAATAGTTCCCGAGATCGACCACCTCCGGTTCGCAGGCGGCCGCTTCAATCGTCGTGACGCCATGCGCCAAAGCCGCGGCTGTCATGACATTGCAGGTTCCGGTCACCGTACTGCCGAAGGGGCCACCCAGATAAATCCGCGCGCCGCGCAGTCGCTTGGCGCGGGCGAAGATGTAACCGCGCTCGACCCGCAATTCGGCCCCCAGGGCGGCCAAACCCTTCAAATGCAGATCCACCGGACGGTCGCCAATATTGCATCCACCGGGCAACGACACGCAGGCATGTCCCCGTCGGGCCAGCAACGGCCCCAGCACGCAGATCCCCGCGCGCATCTTCCGAACGAGTTCGTAATCGGCCACGCAAGGGGTCGTATTGACGACCTCCAGCCGCAGAGGCGAAACCGCGGGCAGACCGTCAGCAGTCTCTTGAGAGTCATCGAACGAGAAGGCCACGTTCGGTTCATCGGGAGGCAACTCGGCTGACGCGCGATCATGCACAGCCACCGGGTCATCCGCAATCGCGGGCGGTTCGTCTGAAACCGTCGGGAATTCGGGGGCCGGTCCCAGCCGACGTACGTCCACCCCTAATGTTGCCAGCAGTTGCCCGAGCGTCGCGACATCCACAAGATCGGGCACATCGTGCAGCAACGTGGGGCCGTCCGAGGCCAAGACTGCCGCCATGATGGGGAGCGCCGAGTTCTTGGCGCCACTGACGCGGACTCGACCGCGCAGCCGCCGGCCGCCATGAATTACAAACATGTCCATCCGTGGACCTCCGAAATTCGCGAATCCGTTCGAGGGGGGCGGATCTTCGCCAAAAGCAATTCCCAACGCAACCCCGCTTTTTTCACGTAACAAGAGAGACTTGGCACGTACTGTCAGACGCTCCCCGCCCGCTGCGAACCTCTCCCACTACCACCGAGAACCATAATCGGCCGCCCACACTTCGCTCTGCGTCCGACGACATCGTGACTGCCGGCGACCTTAAAAGAGGGCAACCCGGCGAGTGCAGGCAACCTGGAAAGACGAGGTTGGCTGGGTTAGAAAAATCGGTCGATTCGAAGTTGCGGCAGTTCAGATTGTCGTAACCAGGCAGATTGCGATAATATCCAAGCCGATATAAGGAACAGCAGGCTTCACGGAAGTCTCCGACTTAGCGCGCCCCTTGCGAATTGCGAGAGAAAGACAGATGTTGCACACGCACCGTATGTTCACGTGTAAAGCATTGTTGGTCCTGGTTTTAGGACTGATCCTCGCCACTCCGGCCCGGGCTCAGTTCGGGCCCCTCGAAGTCAAAACGGGACTCGGCCAGGGCGGAAAGAAGGCGGCCAAATCCAATGGCGCGACCTGGTCGGCGACTTTGTCGCGAGCTGACTCCGCGGGAAAAGTCACCTTAAAGCTCGCCGTAAAGCTCGCGCCCGAGCATTATGTTTCGTCCACCACCATGGCCGATGGCCAGCTGATGAAATTCGAGATCGAATCCGAAGTCGGCCTCCGCGCCGCCGCCCATGAATTTGTGGCCAATCGTGAGCCCGAACGGGAACTCGATCCAGACGATGGTACCGCTATCGAGAAATACCACGACGAAGTGAGCTGGACGAAAACCTACCAGTTAGAAGCGGGTGCCGACCCGGCACAGGTCGCGGTTAAAGGTCAGGTCGTTTATCAAATCTGCAACGCGTCAAACTGCCTCCCCCGACAAAAGTTCCCATTTACGGCGATCCTGGCCGCAGGGGAACCAGGGTCGGCCGGTGCGGGCACCCGCACAGCGACGGTCGATCCCGACAAAGTCTTCAAACAGACCGACGGCCTGAAAGGCAGAGGGAATCTCGTCAGCTCCTGGTCGGTTTCGATCAGTCCGCGGCAGGCCACTCCGGGTAGTGAGGTCACCGTTCGCGTGCAGACCGAACTGGCAGCTCCCTGGCATGTGTTCGCACTCGATCAACAGGCGGATGCCGACGGTGGCGGTCCAGCCCCCACCGGAATCGGTCTCACCGAGCTGGGTGGCTTGATTCCCATGGACGCCCGTTTTCAAGGCCCGGTTCCGGTCGAGCATGCGAGTGATGCCTGGGAAGGCCTCACCGAGCGGACTCATGAGGGGACCGTCGTGTGGACCCGGCGTTACAAGGTTCCCGAAGCAGCCACCGGCAAGTTGTCCCTGCAGGGGCGAGTGGCCTGGCAGACCTGTAAACCCGGAACCTGCCTGCGGGTCATTGGCTTTGAATTCCAGCATGAACTGCCGGTTGGCAAATCGGAAGTCGCCGGTGAAACTTGGCTGGCCCTCACTGCACTGAATGGTGCCGAAGCCAGCGAGGTCACCGACACATTTCGGCAGACCGTACAGGCTGCCACTCGCACAGACAACGGCCCGCCCGCGAACCCGGCTCGCGAAACGACGAAACCCGCCCCGAAAGGTCCCGGTGCCGAGGGGGCCGCTTCCGGATTTGATGTGGGCTACAGCGATTCACCTCTGAAATCGGAAAACTATAAATCGCAGGGGCTGGGTGCGTTTCTGCTCCTGGCCGTGCTGGCCGGTTTCGGTTCGCTCGTGACCCCCTGCGTGTTCCCCATGATTCCCATCACGGTGACATTCTTCCAGAAGCAGGCCGAGAAACAGCACCACCGCCCAATCACCATGGCGCTGGTGTACTGCCTGGGAATTATCGCCACGTTCACCGGACTGGGCATGCTGATGAGCATTGCCTTCGGTGCGGGTGCACTGAACCAGCTCTCGAATGGCGTGATCATGAACCTGGCACTTGCCGGCATGCTGATCTTTTTCGCCTTCAACCTGCTGGGGCTGTTTGAAATCCGCATGCCATCCTGGCTGCTGACATTCACCGCAGGCAAAGAAAGCAAGGGCGGGTTCATCGGCGTGTTGTTCATGGCGCTGACCTTTACCTTGACTTCGTTCACCTGCACGTTCGCGTTCGCCGGGTTGTTACTGGCCGAAGCCATGAAGGGAGATCGCCTGTGGCCGATCCTCGGTCTGCTGGCCTTCTCGGCGGCGTTCTCGCTACCGTTCTTCTTTCTGGCGTTGTTCCCGAGTTTCCTGCAGAAGCTGCCGAAAAGCGGCGGCTGGATGAACATCGCCAAGGTCGTCATGGGCATGATCGAAATGGGTTTTGCCTTCAAATATCTGGGTGTCGCCGACCAGTCGTTCAACGGCCAGGCCGCCTTCATTGACTTTCATGTCATGCTCTCGGCGTGGGTCGTACTGTCGATCGCCATCTGTGGCTACTTGCTGGGTTTGTACCGTTTGCCGCACGATACGCAGTCTGACCACATCGGCGTCTTGCGGTTTGTTTCGGCCCTGGGCTTCCTGGGACTGGCCGCCTACCTGATGGTCGGCCTGTACAGTGCCGAAAAGCCGGCCGGCCTGTTGTGGAAATACGCCGAATCGTTTGCCAATCCGAAATTTGAAGCGGGAACCGACCCGACCGGTCCGTTCCTGAAACACAACGAACTGAAATACGCCCTCGATTTCGAAAAGGCGTTGAAGTTTGCCATCGCCGAGAATAAGCCGATCTTCCTGGACTTCACCGGCGTCAATTGCGCCAACTGCCGACTGATGGAAAAAGGTCCCATGAGTCAGCCCCGGATCAAGGAGCAGCTCAGCCAGTTCGTGCGAATTCAGCTCTTCACCGATTCGGTGCCGATCAATGACCGGACGGAAGCGGCCCGGCTGCGGGACCTGAATGTGAAAATTCAGGAAGACTGGTTTGGCGACGTGGCGCTGCCCGCTTATGTCGTGATCCCGGCTGACCCAGCCGTGTTGGAAGACCCAGGCAAGATTCTGGCCAAGTTGTCGGGACTGAACTCGGAAGAGGTCTTCTCGCAGTTCCTCGACCGTGGGCTGAAGGGCTGGCAGAAAGTCCAGGCCCAGAAAAATGGTCGGGTCGTCGGCGCCCGCTGATCCACGGCCGCCTGAAAACCTACCGTGGGCTGACGGTGCTGCGAGATGTGGCCAACCCCGCGACCCAGGCGCACCACCAGCGTGCGCTGGCCGGTTGATCGGCGCGGTCTGCGAATACGCCTTGCGCCGTGCCGTCAAAAAACTTGATCAGCAGGCCACTGCGAACACGACATCAGCACGCCCGAGACAATGAACCGGTGGGCAGACGCCACACCGGTTCCTGTCACTTGTCACCACAGCCACATTGGGCCGACGGTCTATTCTTCCGAGGCATCCTCATCGTCGTCCTCATCGTCGAGGTCGTCGTCGTCGTCCTCATCGTCGTCGTCAAAATCGTCGTCGTCGTCGAAGTCATCGTCCTCATCGTCGAAGTCGTCGTCTTCGTCGTCGAAGTCTTCATCTTCGTCATCGTCGTCGTCGAATTCGTCGTCGTCCGCCTCGTCGGGTTCCACTTCGTCCTCGGAGTGACCCTTCCGGTTCTCAACAGCATTGCGTTTCTTCAGCGGCGACAAGCGGTCATAGGCCATTGTCCCGGTCAACTGCATCAACAACATGGATTCTTTCTACGATATGTTCGGCCCTCTTCCGAGAGAGCAGTAAACTCGTACTCAATTGTGCCTGCTGATTCCAAACTCACCAGGCCGGCTATTTGTCCAGAGCTTCCAACAGTGCGGTGGCATTGGCAATACTGCCGGTCGCTTTCAGCAATGCCTTAGCATACTTGATTGCCTCGACCCACGCAGCAGCAGACGCCATGGGCGTGGCCCGCGGATCCGTTTTGCGGCGACGGGGCCGGCCATCCGCAGCCATATTGCTCTTGGTTTTGACCATGTACACCATGTTTGTGTGCACGCTGTGGCCAAACTCCTGCTTGACGGCATTCACCACGTCCGCGGCTTTCGCCGTCGGCATTCTCTTCAAAACCGTGCGAATTGCCAGACTCTTGTTCTGCCTGGGGTCCTGTCGATCCTTGTTTCCGGTCGCTGCTTTTTTCGCCATGGAAATGCTCTCATAGAATGAAATGGGGACCAACGTCCTGTCAGTGGTCCTGAAATCGACCTCGTCGCCTGGTCATCCGGAATCACAAAAGATCCCGCACGGTCGTTCGCGCGCCTCAACGGCAGACACATCGTTCTGCCGGCAGAGATTGCGACGAACTCGCTTGTTGGCACTGGCGGCCATTCGCCACATCACGCGCCAACAGCATCCATCGGCAATGGACACTTCGACATACGGAAATGTTTACCTTTCTTTTTGAAATTCCACACTGGCTTTCTCCAAAAAGAAACCTTTCCATTTCCGTGTGTCACTCTATTCTATCGAAGTGACAGGTAAAATGCGATACGAAGGTAGAATCGTGTCACCAGCGGACCTCTGAGATTGTGTCTGCGAACAGCCCAGGCCACAACTCGGCGTGTCTGCGGTGTCTGAGCGCGACACACCACCGACTGGCGGCCCAGCCTTGTGCCGTGGCCTGTAAACCAGCCTACGGCAGGGGATCGGACCACACGCGAAACGAAATCAACTGGTTCAGGCCGAAAGTGGTCGTCAACGCCACGTCGGCGGCGTCACGGCCACGGGCCATCAGAATTCTGCCGATGCGGGGGATGTTGTTGCGGGCGTCAAACGCGTACCAGCGGCCCCCCAGGTAGACTTCGAACCAGGCGCTGAAATCCATCGGCGATGCCGCGGGAGGGACACCGATGTCTCCCAGGTAACCCGTGCAGTACCGGGCAGGAATGTTCAGGCAGCGACAAAAGGTAATTGCCAGGTGCATGTAATCGCGGCACACCCCCACCCGTTCCCGGTAAGCATCCAGAGCAGTACGGTTCGCGCGCGCCTGCAGGTAGTCAAAACGAATGTGCTTATGCACAAAGTCGCACACCGCCTGCACCAGCGACCAACCGGCTGGCAACTTGCCAAACTGCGCCCAGGCAATGTCACGCAACTCGCTGTCCGCTTCGCAATACCGACTGGGCAACAGAAACAGCAGCGCATCGTCGGGCAATTCGTGAACGCTGTGCTGATACGACTGCGGGGCCTGAACATCGGGTTGATCGTCCGCCTCGACAATCGCATCCGAGGCGAAGACCACGCGCCCCGCGGGAACAAAGCTCCGGCCACAACGATTGCCGTACAGATCGCGGTACTCAGACAACGGAACCCGAGGCCGAATCGTCAGACGCTCAGGCTTGCGAATCGTGGAAGACAGCGAAGGATGCAGTGACGCCAGCAATACGACTGCGGTGGGATTGAGAAATTCCAACGCGGCTTCAAACCCCACCCGAATCAGCATCACGAAGCGACCTCAAAGAGTGTCCGGCGACAAGCGAACAGCTTCGAAATCGAGGAGTCGGTCGCACGGTCCATCGCTGATGCCCAAGCGCCAGGCAAGATCGATGCGGTGAGTATACCCTGATCAGATCGCCGCTGCACACCCCGAACGCGGATTGCGTGGTAATCCAGCCACGACGCAATATTCTACGCGACGTCACCCGGCACTGCCGGCAGCCCCGACTGTGTTGACCGGCGCATAGAGATCTCCCCTGGTCAGCGAGAACCCTCGGCCGACATTCCGGCGTCAATTCCACGGTATCGCCGGAAACGTGTTTTTCGACATTCGGCGACTGGACGCAGACACCGCCCTGGATTATGTACTGAAGACCAACCTTTCATTGTTCCTGTGAATGCGGGAAGTCCATGTCGCAAACCGAACTGAAAACTGAGTCGGCCTGGGAACAACGCCTGGCCCTGATTGTCGAAACGATGCGCGATATGAGCCGGCACACCGACCCGCAAGAAATGGTGCGGGCCTATGGCGCTCGAATCAGGCAATTGATTCCCGAGGGCCGGCGACTCTCTCTGAGTCGCCGCGGACTCAGCGACTCCTGGTATCGCATCACCCGCAGCACGACCTGGACCGAAGAGATCAATCCCTGGAAAGAGAAAGACCGCCTGCCGCTCTTCCAAGGCGGCCTGCTGGCCGAACTGATCTACAGCGGCGAACCACGCGTCGTCGACGATCTGCAACTGGCAGACGACGAACCAGCCCGCGAGTACTTGGCCGGCTTTCGTTCACTGCTCGCGATCCCCATGTACGATCAGGGAGAATCTTTGAATATGGTGCTGCTGCTGCAGGAGCAGGCCGCCGCGTTTGTACCTGAAGAAATCCCCGACCTGGTCTGGCGCAGCAATCTGTTCGGACGGGCCACCAGCAACCTCGTCCTCAAAGACGAATTGCAGCACGCCTACCAGGCACTCGATCGCGAACTCAAAATCGTGGCCCACATCCAGCGGGCCTTGTTACCGGCCCAGTTACCGACGATCCCGACGCTCGATATCGCCGTGTATTACCAACCTGCACAGCGGGCCGGAGGCGACTACTACGATTTCTTCCCGCTCCCGGACGGGAAATGGGGAATCTTCATCGCCGACGTGAGTGGCCACGGTACCCCCGCAGCGGTCTTCATGGCCGTCACCCACTGCATCGCCCATACGCACCCTGGCCCCCCGGCGCCGCCGGGACGTGTCCTCGCTTACATCAACCGGCACCTGGTCACCCATTACACCAGCGTTTCGGAAGCGTTCGTCACGGCGTTTTACGGGGTCTACGATCCGGCCGAACGGGTGCTGACCTATGCCAGCGCCGGACACAATGCCCCGCGCTTGAAACGCTGTCGCGATAGAATCCTGGGTGAACTCGATCAGGCCGGAGGTCTGCCTCTGGGGATCGATCCAGACAGCGACTACGAAGAAGCGCGGCTCCCGCTCCATCATGGAGACCAGTTGATTTTCTACACCGATGGCATCACCGAGGCCCGCAATCCGGGTGACCAACTTTTCGGAACAGAGCGCCTCGATCAGACTCTGACCGACTGCACCCTCGAAGCGCATGCTTTGCTTGACGACATCCTGAAGTCGCTGGAACACTTCACCGCCGGTCACTTACCAGACGATGACCGGACGCTCATCGTCGCCCGCGTGCAGTAGCACCCCTCGCCGTCACTATTTCGGCGGCGCCGTCACGTTCAGTGTCACAGGCTGACTGGGGGCCGACACCAGTGTATTGGGCTTGGGATTGGCCTTGGGATCTTTGTGGTACGGCACCTGCGCCTGCCCCAGCGCCGCCAGCGTGTATTCACCCGGGCGCGTGTTGGCCTGCACCTCGATCACCAGTGAGGCTTCCGCCTGTCCCGAGGGAATGTCGAACGAACCAAAGTTGAAATTTCCGGGGAACCCCAGGGGAATCACGGTGATCTTCTCGCGAAAATCAGGCCAGTGGCGTGTGGCGACGATTTTCACTTCGGCCTTCTTACCCGCCTCCACCGTGAGCCGGTCGGGAACTAGTTTCAGACTGTACGGTGCCGTGTCACGCACGCCGATCACCAGCTCACGCATGGGCTGGCTCGCCGCAAGGTTCGGTTCAGTCCAGACCCGCGTCGTCCCCCGCACTTCACGGCGGAGTGACTGGCCTGCGTGGTCGCCGGTCGCAATGAGGCGCACGGCGGCCTGGGTGTCGGCCGCGTCTGAATCAGCCCAGAGAACGACCACGCCGCGTGTATTGTTATTTACCACCGTGGGAGACAGATGCACTCCCGGCGGCAACCCCTCGGCGGAGATGGTGATCGGCCCGTTGAAACCATCCTGTTGATGAATCACGAGATCGAGGAACGCCGAACCGCCGCGAGCCAGGTTCGTGCCCGCCGGTCCGGGATTCTCGCTGTGAATCGCCGCGACGTGAAAGTCAGGCGCCGGCCGACGGAGTGCCAGAACGTATTGAAACCGCGGACCGCCCCGGCCATAGCGGTCTTGCACCAGAACGCGGTACGACTTGCCCGCCTGCAGGTTGGTCATTCCGTACGGATCGCGCAGATGGCCATCGAACGCGTTGATCCGATGCCCATAATCGTCGAACTCCACCACGACATTGTCTTTTTCGTCGATGACGACCAGGTAGGGATCGGCCGCGCCGGCGATGCGTTCGGAATACACTTCGAACGCATACGAACCAGTCTCGGGAACTTCGAATGAGTACCAGTCGGCATCGCGGGGCTGATCGAAACGTCCGCTGACCATCGCCGGGATCTGCAGACGCTGGGGCTGGCTCTTCTCGTTGTTGGGTTCCTGCTCGAGCGTCACCGGTCCAGGAGCAGCAACCAACGCAACCGGATGCAGGGCTCCCGCGCCGACCGGCACCCGCACCTGACAGCCATCGAGCGTGCAGGTCGCCGCCGTCGGCAAGACGCTGTGGACCGTCGGATGTTCCTGAAAGACGAAACGGCCCGTCGTCGACAGATCGGCCGGCATGGTGAACGGGAAGCGCACGATTTCGAGGGGCGGTTCACCTCCCGTCGCCGTCAGGAACTGGCCCGTTTTGAAATTCCGACCAATCGCAGTGAGTTCTGCCGATTTCCCCTGTTCAATCGCCCGCGGAAAAACATTCTCGGCATATGGCCGAGTCGTCACCAGCAACCGATACGGATAGCCGCCGCGATAGGACAAGTCGTGGACGGTCACCAGGTATTCGCCATCTTCGGGAACAGCAAAATCAATGAACGGGTCGCGACCACGGTAATCGCCGCTGGTCGCGAGAATCTGTCCTCCCGCCGAGCTGAGAATTAGATTTCCATCCAGGGCAGAATCGAGTTTTTGCGCCTGGCAGTCGATCGCGATTCGCTCGCCTCCACGGGCCGAGAAGCGGTACAGGTCCTGGCCATTTCCATCAGACACTCCGTCAATGGCGCTGTTCAGCGAGACGCGTTGTGCTTGCGCCACGGAATTGTTCGGTTCAACTTCCAGCACGTCGGACAATTCATGGCTGACGGCGAACAGACGCGGGTTACTGACACCAAATCGCCCGATCAGGCGCACTTCATAAGTCCCTTCCGGCAGCTCGGCATTCGCGGTGATCTTGAATTTTCCCGGCTTAGTGGGCTCGGCTTTGAGACCCGGGTGATCAAACCACAGGGCGTTGACCTCTTCCGTGTCGCGGCCCGCGATTTCCACCTCGACCGTTTGGCCCGCCACGACCCCCAGCGGTTGGATTCGATCAAAACGAATCGAGGGTAATTCGGCCTGCACGCGGCTTCCGAGCAGGCACGCCAGCAATCCCAGAGTCCGAGACAGTTTTGAAACAGGTGGCATCATGGTCAGTCCAGCGAAACAACAGGCCTTCCGGATGTCGCGCAAGTCGCCAGTCGGAAGCAGGATCAGTTCAACCTATCCTGCAAGATCGCGCAACAAACCGCAACCTGTCGTCGCAGGGCCTGCGTGCGATTCTGAGAACTCCACGCCCCAGCAAACCCGGCCCGTCAACTTCTCCCCTCTCCCATTTTGGGGAGAGGGGTCGGGGGAGAGGGCAAGCTGGGGCACGGCACCACTGCACAAATTTCTGTACACCCGAAAGTCATTGAGCAAACCAGATGGCAAAACCTTTGGCACCATACACCAACCCCGTCGCAAACATGTGGCGAACGAAATCGATGAACCCACATTCCCCACGATGACCGCACTGACGCCAGGGTGCCACCCGCAATCTATCAGCCACGCCGATCAACCAGCCAGTTGACGCTGGCCGTTCGCCTACTCTGTGCCGGGCACCTCGTGCTCGACCCGCACACGCCAAGCTGTCAGGCCGCCAAGGATTCGGCGGGAGACAGCAGGCTTGGGCCAGCTCAACAGAAACAGATGGCCGTCTGATGTTCGATGCTCAAACGCGCCGCCTCGAACAGCGAGATCCACACGATCAATTCGATCCACCAGTCGGTTTCCGAATCAGCATCCCGATTGATCCGGTCGGCCTCCGCGTCGGACAACGCACCCCGATCGAGCTTGATCCCGAGAATGGGCGCGACCATCACGAGTTCTTCCTGCAATCGATAACTCGAACCCAGGAATCCGCCCGGAATTCGCTCCTGATTACGGTCATCGACAACCACATCGGTAAAGTGAATGGGCAGGTAAAACCCTTCACAATCCGAATGACAGAGCAAGTGACTGGTCATCAGGCACGTGACTTCGTCGATGGCAGGATCTTCAGCGGCATCTTCGTCCGCAGGAGTCGGCGTCGGCTGCCACCCCGGATCATCCGTGGCCCGCGCATAGACACGACGCAGATGATGCAGAAACGAATACGAAAAACTGCATAATCCTGCCCGACTCTCCTGCGCAGGCAGTTGCTCTGGTTCTTGGTGCGGCGGCAGTCGGTTTTCGGCGAGGACTTCGTTCACTCTCGTGAAACACTCCCGCAACTCGTCGGCCCCTTCGGGGTCGTGGCAGATCAAATCCGCGAGAATCCCCGTTTCAATTGCAAGTCCCATCTGGCGATCCTTTGCTGGCGAATGACACATCAAAGATTCGCGGGCTCAATGCTGGCAGCCCGCCGAACAACTATGGTGTTTGCCCGTCATTTCAGCTTAAACACGGGCCACGCCCTTGTCAGCCCCTGGCCAATTGCGGAATCGCATTCCGGCAACACACGTCCGTAACGGGCCAGTCAGCCGCTTCCCGGGACCGGCTGACAATACCCCACAGGATTCCTCTCAGTCACCACGGGCGCCCCGCATTGACTCGTGGCCGTTTTCGAAAAATGTGACACCAGGACCACAGGGGGCTCTTGGGTGCCCGGTCTATTCGTCAAGGTCGTCATCGAGATGCGACGCGTCGCCGGGTTCGTCGACTTCGTCATCATCCTTCGCCGCACGACGCGGCCGGGGCTTTCCGACCTTTCGAAACACGGCTACCACATCCTCAATCGGCACGACAAACAGCACGTTGTCCGGCTCGAAATCGACTGGAATCGCGTTTTTCGGGTGAAACAAAACCTTGTCGTATTTCTGAACGGGGAAGTCGATATCCCGTTCAATCTGGGCGCTGACCTCGACCACCCGACCGGTGATCGTGGGAATTTCCGCCTTATCGGGAAGGACAATTCCCCCCTTCGTTTTCTGGCGACTTTCATCCTTTCGAATCAGGATTCGCCGCCCCAGTGGTTCAACAGATTCGTTCAAGTGACCCTCAATCAAAAATCGCCGGGACCACAGACAGCCCCGCCGTGTCAGTCATGTGTACGAAAAATTATAGGCAGAACGCGGCAGCCGGGGGAATGGCGGACCCATTTTGCCAACATGCCAGCCCGCCAACCCACGCCAGGATCGACTCCCCGGGGGCGATTGGCCGGCAACCCGGTCGGCGTCCCGAGCGAACATCGCGGACCGGATGCTTAATGACCAGACGCGGCACAAAACCGGTACAGGATGTCACTGGCTAGATGGAGCTGGGGAATTTCGATCCATTCGTCGACGGTGTGCGCCTGCTCGATCGAACCGGGACCAAACACAACCGCCGGCACCCCGGTGGGGGTGAACCGCGATGCGTTCGTGCCGTACCAGGCCCCCTGTTTCTGTCGCGAACCGGCGACCGCCGTGATGTGTTCCATGAGCCGATCCGCCCAGGGGCCATTGTGCTCATCCGATAACGTGGCGCCATCCACCCAGGGGGGCAGCATTTCAAAATCCACGTCAAGCCGGCTGCGGAGGTAATTCGTCACTTGGGGGATGACCTGTGCGGGATCTTCTCCCGGAATGACCCGGCGATCAATTTCAATGTAACATTCATCGGGAACCGTATTCACGCTGATGCCACCCGCAATTCGGCCCACGGACAGGGTGGGCAAACCACACAGCGGATGCGGTGCCGCCATGCGGCCGACTTCCTCGGCGTAGCGGGACAGCACCCCGATGACCTGCGCCATTTTGTAGATCGCGTTGACCCCTTCGTGCGGACGCGAACTGTGGCAGGCGCGCCCGGTCGTCTTCAGTTTCCAGCGAACCGCACCGCGATGTGCCACAATGATGTTCAAATCCGTGGGCTCAGCGACAATGGCGAGGGACGGGGGCGTGGGAAACATGGCCCGCCCGGGCCCAGATTCCGACCACATCCGCGCCAGCGCCCGGGCCCCTTGAGCAGTCGATTCCTCGTCGCAGGTGCACGACATCACGACATGTGCCCGCTGGGCGGGGCGCTCCTGGGCCAGTCGCGCAAACGCCGACAACATGGCCGCCATGCCCCCTTTGACATCGCAGGCCCCCCGTCCATACAGCCGACTGCCCTCCACGACCGGCTGAAAGGGGGCGATCGTCATGCCATCGACGGGAACCGTATCCTGATGGGCGTCGAGGAGAATCGTGTGTCTGGCTCCCGGGCTTTCCAATCGGGCGACCAGATTGGCACGCCCCGGCAGCACTTCGACTCGCTGATAGGGGACCCTCAGTTGCTGAAAGAACTGCTCCAGGTGGTCACTCAGCCGGGTTTCGAGAAACTCGGGCCCCGCAACATCCCGCCCCATCGGATTGACGCTGGGAATCGCGACCAGCTGCTTCAATATGTCGACAACATCCATTGATCGAAGGCCTTTCACTGCCGTGGTCCGATTCACGAACCTGTATCAGAATACCACTGCCACCCACGCCGACAGAACTGGCAACACGGACCGCGCCTCGAGTCCGTTCGTCGGGCGGGATTATCCCGCATGGCTGCGAGAATTCGCAAGACAGTCAGACCCGGGTCTGCGAATGCTGTTTGGTAACCCACGGTCGGGTCTGTGAGTCGACGGGGCAGGCACGCGGGCCACCAAAGTGCAGACCCGGCCAGAAATTGCCTGGTCTGTAATGACACTACGCCCCGACATCATCGCCAGCGAATCCCCGGCGGAATCACCGGCTCTGACTCATTCCCCTGGATCAGGCGTTTTTGCATGCGACCACGGGTTTTCAGAGTGCACACCCGTATTGACCGTATTTGGGCGATGGGGTATCACGCCCGCTGCGCCGCAACCGGCATCAGTTCGTTCGACAGGAGGGCGTCATGGAAGTCGCCGAATTCGCCCAGAACATCACTTTTCGGCTCTTGCAGCCCAACACACCGCGTCCTTCAGGCTTTCGCGCGCTGAACAAAGTCGCTCGGAAGGCCGGCATCCATCTGGAAATGTGGATGACGCGACTCCCTGAAGACCAAGAGGAAATGCAGCGGCGGCTGAAACGCGCCTGCAAATTGCCGCGAACTTCCACGTTCGCGATCGGCGCCATCATCAACCGGGCAGTGTCCCGCATGCCCGATCAGCAGGCCTATCTGAATATTGGTGTCGGACAAGGGTTTACGCTGTTCGCCGGGATGTCGGGGAATTCCCATAAGAAATGTATTGGTGTCGATGACCTGGCGCGCGATACCAAGCCCCGGAACGATTTTCTGCGCCGATATCTGCGGCTGCGCAGTCCTCAACATCGCTTCTGGGAGGGGGACTTCCGCGACTACCTGCAGCACGAGCACGAGGGACAACTCGGGCTGTATGTATTCGACGGCTCGAAATCGTACGACGAGCAACGGCAGGGACTCGAACTCGCTGAACCTTTTTTCGGTCCGGGCTGTCTGGTTCTCGTGGACGATACGAACTGGCCCGAGATTCGGGAAGCGAACCTCGACTTCATGAAACACAGTCGTTTTGAATATCGGTCGTTGCTCGATATTCAAACACCGCGCGCAGGGCATCCCACGTTTTGGAATGGACTGATGCTGTTCGAGCGGGGTCAGCTTAAATCCTCTGCTGGTTTCGCTTTAGCAAAAAACCTGCGCATCCGGACGCAGCGTGCGGCCGCTTGACGGAAGATTTCTCGTTTAGACTTGAAAGCCCACCTCAGAACTCTATAATCGACTGCTTACGGTCTTCTCATTGCGGGTGTAACTCAGTGGTAGAGTACCACGTTGCCAACGTGGTTGTCGTGGGTTCGATCCCCATCACCCGCTCTCCCAATTAAGTAACAGTCAAACGTAGAAGGTACGGGCGGCGACAGGTCAACATGAGCGAGCAAGAGAACGAAGTTACGACTGCCGAAGAGACTGCCACTGGCACCGAGACCGCTACCGCGGTCGCCGACGAGGCCGAAGCTGGCCCCTACAAGATGTCGCTCAAAGTCGACATCACGGTCGCCGGCCCCTGCAAAAAGCACGTCCGTGTCGAAGTTCCGCGGGAAGACCTCGAGTTCTTCTACGAAGATTCGGTCAAAGAGCTGGTGACTGGCGCAGCCGTTCCCGGCTTCCGTACGGGCCATGTGCCCCGGAAACTGATCGAGAAGCGCTTTCGCAAAGAAGTCGGCAGCCAGGTTCGCCAGAAAGTGTTGATGCAGAGCCTGCAGCAACTGGGCGAAGACTACAAACTCGACGCCATCAACGAACCCGATCTCGATGTCGAATCGCTCGACCTCCCCGAGCAGGGTAGTTTCGTCTACGAATTTGACGTCGAAGTTCGCCCCGAATTCGATCTCCCGAACTACACCGGCCTGTCGATTCGTCGTCCGGTGCGGGCGATTGCCGAGACCGAAATTCAAGAATATATCGATAATTACCGGTCGCAGTTCGCCCAGTTGGTGCCGCACGACGGACCGGCCGAACTGAACGACTATGTGCTGGCGAATGTCCGATTTGAATCGGCAGGCAAAGAACTGGGCCGTGCCGAAAATCGCAAGATTCGCGTGCGCCCGATCCTGCGGTTCGCTGACGCTGAAGTCACCGGCTTCGACAAGCTGATGGTCGGTGCCCGCCCGGGCGACAAAAAGCAGGCCGAATCGAAGGTTTCGGTCGAAGCTTCGAACGTCGAACTGCGTGGGGAAGCGGTCACGATTCACTTTGAAGTGAACGACGTGCAGCGTCTCCGTTTGCAGCCTCTCGACCAGGATTTCCTGAATTCGATCGGCGTCGAATCGGAAGCCTCGCTCCGCGAAGAAGTCAAAGATATCCTCGAACGACAGCTCGCTTACGAACAACGTCAGGCTGCCCGGCAACAGGTGTTGGAGCAGATCACCGCCTCAGCGAACTGGGAATTGCCCGAGTCGATGGTCATGCGGCAGGTTGAAAACGCGTTGCGACGCGACATCCTCGAAATGCAGCAGGCCGGTTTCACCGAAGATGAGATCCGTGCCAAACAGAGTGAGTTGCTGCAGAATCAGGTCTCGACGACTCGGCAGGCGTTGAAAGAGCACTTTGTGCTCGACAAGATTGCCAACGAAGAAAAGTTGGAAGTCACCCCCGCCGACAAAGACATCGAGATCGCCTACATGGCCATGCAGCGTGGCGAGAGCCCGCGCAAGATTCGAGCCCGGTTGGAAAAGACGGGGCTGATCGAGAATCTCGAAGCACAGATTCTCGAACGAAAGGCCATTGACGTAGTTCTGGCCAAGGCCGTGTTTGTGGACGTGCCGAGCGAATCAGGGAAGACACACGACGTCGAAGCGGTAGAATTGTCTGTCTGTGGACAGCAGGTCGCCTCCGAAGCACCCGCTGCAGACAACGCCGAATAGGCAGTTATTCAATTCAATCAGGGACGATTTCCAGCGCCGGAACCCAATCCGGGTCCTGACGGCGCCGGCTATCATGCATTTTCTGAGGGATCACCATGTTCGACATGACATCGGGGCTGGTCTCGCCGCAGAATCAGCGGCCCCGTGACTACGCACGTCAGCGCCAGATGACGATCGGCGATCTGCTGCTGGAAAACCGCATTATCTTCCTCGACGGGCCCATTCACGACGCCAGTGCCAACGTGATTGTGATGAAACTGCTGTTTCTCCAATCCGAAAACCGGCACCAGGACATCCATCTGTACGTAAACTCGCCCGGCGGTTCGGTCACTGCCACCATGGCGATTTACGACACGATGCAGTTCCTGGAATGTCCCATCGCTACGTATTGCGTGGGCCTCTCGGCAAGTGGCGGCGCAATCGTGTTGGCCGGGGGGACGAAGGGCAAGCGGTTCGCACTGCCGCATTCGAAAGTCATGATTCACCAGCCCTATGGGCAGGTTGGCGGTCAGGTTTCCGACATTGAGATCCAGGCCAAAGAGATTCTGGAAACCCGCGAATCGCTGAACCTCATCCTGGCGGATCACACGGGACAACCCCTCGACCGCATCGCCCGCGACACTGAACGCGACTTCTACATGACGGCTATTCAGGCCAAAGAATACGGGATTGTTGACGAAGTGTTGTCGAAGTCCGCCAAGAAGGACGAAAAGAAGTAAATTACAGCGGCGGTTCGGTGCTGGCACTCAACGGTCGCGCTCGAACCCGCAGGCTCCGTAACGAATCTGGAAAGACCATCACATGTCGATCGTTCCCTTCGTCATTGAAAAAAGCGGCCGCGAAGAGCGGGCGATGGATATTTACTCCCGCCTGCTGAAAGACCGCATCATTTTCCTGGGCACCCAGGTCAACGACGTTGTCGCCAACAGCATCGTCGCTCAATTGCTGTTCCTGCAGTTTGAAGACGACAAGGCCGACATCCACATGTACATCAACTCGCCCGGTGGTTCGATCACGGCGGGTATGGCGATTTACGACACGATGCAGTTTGTCCGGCCTGATGTCGCGACGTATTGCATCGGCCAGGCGTCAAGCATGGGCGCCATTCTGCTGACCGCCGGCGCGGCTGGTAAGCGGAATGCGCTGCCTCACGCCCGCATCATGATTCACCAACCGTTGGCCGGCATGGAAGGCACGGCCACCGAGTTGGAGATTCATTACAAAGAAGTGATGCGCATCAAGCATCAGATGAACGAAGTGCTGCTGAAGCATACCGGCCAATCGCTCACGAAGATTGAGCAGGACACCGACCGCGACAATTTCATGTCGCCGGAAGAAGCCAAGTCCTATGGCCTGATTGATAACATTCTCGAACGGTTGCCCGCCGGACTCGTCCCGCCGCCAGCCGCCAAGTAACGTTTTGCCTATCAGGGGGGCAACACGTAACTCGGTAGTTCGCATGTCAAAACACATTGCTGCACCGCGGCTTGTCCCGGTTGTTTGTGGCCTGTTGTGCGCGTTGTGGCTGTCTGCCTGCTCGGCACGAGGTGAGCTCGACGCCCTGGAAGCCGACCTGCGTTCGAAAGAGCAATCGCTCGTCGAAATGCAGAATCAGCTCGCCCGCACCGAAGACGATCTCAAGATTGCCCGTCGTGACGCCGCCGCTCTGCGAACGGAACTGGCCCGCGAGCAGGCGACTCCCATCCCCGTCGAGCAGGCTGAAGTGTTCTACAAGGTCGAGGGGATCAAATTCCACTCGCTGCTGACCAGTGGCCAGAGTCGCGATGGCAATCCGGGCGATGAAGGCATCTCGGTTCTGCTGATGCCTGTCGATGTTCATGGGGAGCTCGTCAAACTGGCCGGGGATGTCGAACTCGAACTGTTCGACATGTCGCTGCCCGCCGCAGAGCAACGCCTGGGAACCTGGAAATATTCAACCGACGACGTCCGCGAGCACTGGCATAAAGGAATTGTGGGAACGGGCTACCTGTTCCAGGAGAACTGGCAGAAAGCGCCTGTCGCCCGGGAGCTGACACTACACGCCCGATTCCGCATTCCCGATGGTCGAAAGTTCGACGCCACGACGCAATTGAAGGTGATTCCCCCCGGAAGCCCCGACAAAGTCGCAGACGAGGCTCCAGGCCGACCGCAGGCAGCCTCCAGCCGGGCGAATGGGGAAACAGGCGTTCCAGCGAGAGTGATGCGTCCTGCCTCCGCCAGCAGCGTCTCAGCCACACCTGACCGGGCGGGCAAAAAACGAAATGGCTCGGCGACCAAAACCAAAGGGCCCCCCGACGCCGAACAACCGCTGCAAACCAGCGACTCCTGGACCGAAGAATCCATCCCCACGTTGCGCTAAATGGCCCGGGCCGGGCCGTACGGCCGCCCGCCGTCGACCGCTTCGCGTGATTTCCCGGCGACAGTAGCGTAAACAGGCTGCCGTTGCTTGATGCGTGGTCGTGCAGTCGGCGCTCGAAATCAATTCCGAGGCCGCGCCAGACCATACTTTGTCGGGGTCCATGTTGCCGACGTCGAGCGGGGACATCACTCTTCCCGGTGGCAGGCTGCGCGAAACGGCATCTGGCATATCGATCCGGCCGTCGTTAAGATTCCGCTTTCGATTCAGGCGGATTTCAAGCCGACATTTCCAGCGCGAGGCGCCTCTGTTCAGGCGAAAAACTTGATGGCTAATCAAAAGTCGATTCACGAAAAGTTGCGGGAACTGGGGAATAATCTCTGGTGGAGCTGGCAACCTGAAGTCACACAGATTTTTCGCGAGATCGATCCCCAGGCGTGGACCGACGTGGGGCATAATCCGGTCTTGCTTCTCGAACAATATCCGCCGGAGTTGCTCGAGAAGCGGGCCACCGACGCCGTCCTGCACACCCGGATCAATTGGGCCTACCGCCGCTGGCAGGAGTACATGACGGCGACCGATACCTGGGCAGCCACGCACGCCGGCGTCCTGGGCCATCGCCCCACCGCTTATTTTTCAGCCGAGTTTGGCGTCCATGAGTCGCTCCCGATTTACTCGGGAGGCCTGGGGGTGCTGGCCGGCGATCATTTGAAGAGTGCCTCAGACCTGGGAATACCCCTGGTCGGCGTCGGTCTGTTTTATGGTCAGGGGTATTTTCAGCAGTACATCGACGCCAATGGCTGGCAGCAGGAAACGTACACCGACTTGAAGATCTCCAAGCTGCCGATTGAGCCCGCGCTCACCCCCGATGGCAAGCCGGTGATGATCAGTGTCGACACCCGGGGCGGCCAGATTTTTGCCCGTACCTGGCGGATCAACGTGGGGCGCATCCCCCTGTATCTGCTCGATACCGACGTTCCCGAGAATCGCGATGAAGACCGACATCTGACCAGCCGCCTGTATGGCGGAGATCAGCGGACTCGCATCCGCCAGGAGATCATCCTCGGCATCGGCGGAGTCCGGGCGTTGGCGGCACTCGGAATTCTGCCCGGTGTCATTCACATGAACGAAGGGCACTCGGCATTCGCCGGACTGGAAGTGATCCGCCAGCGCATGAAAGAAGATGCCCTGTCATTCGACGAGGCCCTGCGGGAAACGGCCGCGATGAGTGCGTTCACGACGCATACGCCTGTCCCGGCAGGTCATGATCGGTTCAGTGCAGAACTGATTGAAGAACACCTGGGTCCACAGCGGGAAGAACTCGGCTTGCCGCACGACGCCCTGATGGGACTGGGACGTGTCGAACCCCAGAACCACCAGGAGACGTTCTGCATGACCGTGCTGGCGTTCAAACTGTGCCGCCGTGCCAACGCGGTCTCGGGGTTGCACGGCACGGTCAGTCGACGGATGTGGGCCAATCTCTGGCCCTGGCGCAGCGAAGAAGAAATTCCCATCGGCCACATCACCAACGGCATTCATGTGCCCACCTGGCTGGCCGCGCAGATCCGCACTCTTTACGACCGCGTCTTGCCGTTGAACTGGTACCTGCACACAGGCGAGCCCGAAGTCTGGGCCCCGGTGGAACAGCTTTCACCCGGGGAATTGTGGGAAACCCACCAATCGCTCAAGAGCCGACTGATCACCTACGCCCGCAATCGGCTGGTGAAACAATCGCGTCGTCGGGAAGAACCCGAGCAGATGCAGGCCCAGTTGTCGACGGCCCTCGATCCGCGGGTCCTCACGATCGGGTTTGCCCGAAGGTTCGCGCCCTACAAACGAGCCGACCTGATCTGCCGCGATCTCGATATGCTGGCCCGACTGATGACTGATGCCGAGCGTCCGATTCAGATCGTCTTCGCTGGCAAGTCGCACCCCGCCGACAATCCGGGTAAATCGATTCTGCAGCGGATCTTCAAATTGACCCAGCAGGAACCGTTCCGGGGCAAAGTTGTGTTCCTCGAGGATTACGACATCAATCTGGCTCGGCACCTCGTGCAGGGAGTCGATGTCTGGCTGAACAATCCGCGACGGCCGCTCGAGGCGTCGGGGACCAGTGGCCAGAAAGTCGTGTTGAATGGAGTGCTGAACTGCTCGATTCTCGACGGCTGGTGGGCGGAAGCCTTCGATGGCCGCAACGGGTTTGCCATCGGCAATGGGCACACGCACGTCAACCAGGATATTCAGGACGAACGCGACTGTAAGAGCCTGATTTCGGTCATTAACAACCAAGTGATTCCGCTCTACTACGATCGCGATCACGACGACCTGCCCCAGGACTGGATTAAGCGCATGAAGCGCGCTGTCCGCACGTTGGGCTGGCGATTCAACGCCGACCGCATGGTCATGGACTACGTCAGCAAGGCCTACATCCCCGCCGCAGGCGGCTTGAGTTGCTCGATGGACAAGATTTGACGAGCATTCTGTGCGTTGATGTGTTGACAATGAAAAACGGCCCAACCGATTGATTCGGTTGGGCCGTTCTGTTTCGCATCAGATCGTTTACGGCGAGTATCGCCGCAACGTGCGACTACTCGTCGAACTGATCGGGTCCCTGCTGCCGCGAGTTGCGCTGCGAGACTTTCTTGGCCCGAATCTGGTACTTGTCTTTGACGCGTCGGCCGTGCAGACGCTGGGCGTACAGGTTTTCCATCGAAGCGATGGAGTTGTACGCCGACCCTTCAAACAGCCGGGCGTTTTTGAATTCGTCACGGTCGGGACTTTCCCGCTCCAGGACTTTCACAACATAGTAGATCGAGGCATCGTCGTTGAGGGCCACACCGACTTCGCCGTCGGCGAGTTGCTCGAATACGACCTTCATGAAATTACGCCCCGGGTTGGCGACGCCGCTGGGGTTACCCAGCTGGACAGGCCGTTCCCGCGACATCGGATCGCCCACAGACGATTCCTGCCAATACGAGAACTTACCCGATTCAAAGATGGCCAAAGCCTGGCCCACCGACGTGCCGGTGACCGTTTCATCGGCCAGCGCCTTCTGGAAATCTTTGTCGCTGGAGCGGGCAATTTTCGCCAGTTCCTCGGCTCGTTTCTGGGCCAGCGGTATGGCTTCCAACCGTTTCCAGGCTGCGACCACCTGCTCGCGAATGCCGGTGTTTTTCAGTTCGGGAATGTGTTCAGCCACATCCCGCACCTTCCAGACCACAAACCGTGACTGCCCCAGGGTTTCAGATTCAAACGTCTGGCACAATGCATCCGACAGGAAAGCCTGCTGGACGATCGTCGTCAGTTCACCACGCATCGACATAGGGCTTTCGGGATCGTAGGCATTGCCGATTTCGGGGGTTTCACGCAGTTCAATATCCGAGACGAGTTTCGTTTCGCCATATTTCAGCGAGAGCTTTTCGGCGATCTTTCGTAACTCGGCGGCGGCCCGCTTGTCCAGTTCATCCAACTGCTTGTCGTCGGCGTCAACCAGTTTGACGTCTTTTGAGTCCGCAAATCCCTCAGCGACGGTTCCCATCGCACGGCGGGCTTCGTTAGCCGTATCAACCATGATTTTGCGAGTGCGCTCGGCAATCAGGCTTTCGCGAATGCGATCGCGCAACTCGTCGTCCAGAGGCTTGAACTTGATTTCCGGAGCGGGGGGCTTGGGTTTGTCGGTGCCCGACTTCGCCGGGGCACCTTCACCCGCCGGAGTTTTCTCGGCGTCTTCACCCTCGGTCGCTTCCGCGGGCTTCTTTTCGGTCGTCTCTTTTTCAGCCGCCGGTTCACCTTCCTTCTTCGCGGGTTCTCCCCCATCAGAAGGCAGATCGGGAGCCTGGGGCTTCACTTCAGCCGGCGCATCCTCCTGCAGTTCGCCACGTCCACATTCGGGGGCCTTCTCGGTCGGAGCGGCGGCCTCGGGCTGCGGGTCGGATTTCTGCTCGGGAGGCTTCGCTTCGGATTCGGGCTGCTTAGGTTCCGATTCCGAGGGAGCCGACGGCTGTTCGCCCTCTTTAGACTGTTCAAGCTTCGGGCCTTTTTCCGACGATTCGGGAGTCAGGTCCGGGTCGAGCGGCGTTTTGTCACCGTCAGTTTCGCCAGCCGGAGCTGACGGGGGTTCTTGCAGCCAGATCTGCGTGAGCTTGTTAGCCTCGTAGTATTCTTCGACTTCCTTGTCGGTAATCGGCTGCCCCGCACGCGCCTTTTTCTCGGCATCAGCCTGCGAAACTTCGAGGTACTGCAGCTTGACGCGTCGTGGCTGCCGGAATCCAGGCACAAACTGGCCGTCGTACGACTCTTCAGCATCGTAACGGTGCTTTTCAAACAACGCCGTGATCTGGGCGTCGGTCGGTTCACCCGTTTTTTCGATGAAACTGCTGACCGGAACAGCGGCCACGGCGATCTTCTGTCGGGTATTCAACTGCTGGAAGTACTCCCAATACGATTCGGGAGACGGAATGCGGACCGGGAATTCGAGTCGGAACGCCGTTCGCACCTGCAACTCGGTTCGGAACAGGCTGTACAGCTCTTTCGGAGAAATCTGCATATCCCGCAGGATTTCTTTGAATTTTTTGTCCGAAAGTTTGCGATCGGTGATCTGGTTGATGTAGTCCTCGACCTCATGATCAGCGATGGAAATCCCCAGATTTTCGGCCTGGCGCTGGAAGAGCCATTTGTAGAGCATTTCTTCGTCGGAATCTCCGCCGAAGCCCCAGCGACGCATGATTTGCGGCAGCACAAACCCCATGATTTTGTCGAAATCGGGGTGACTGCGCTGGAAGGCCACCTGAATAAAGCGGCTGACTTTGATCCGCTGCATGCGCAGATTGTAAATCGTCAGCTCATCCAGGTTCCCGATATTCGTCTCGAAAACGACTTTGGACTCGCGTGAACCGCGGCCACCGCCACCTGCCATGCGGAACACATCTCCCAAACCAAATGCGACCATGGCCATCAACGTAACAGCGGCCAAAGCGACCTTTTGGTGTTTTCGGAAGATCTTAAATGGAGATTGCATTCGGGTAGGACCCTTGACAGAGTGCGCAGTGATGAACTATGGATTTTCGTCGGACGGCAATGGTTGCCGTGTCTTTTTTGGGATTTTAGCCGTGTTCCCGGGTGTGACAAGGCCAACCCCCGGTATTGGAGCAACCACTCAGTGGCCAAAAACAAACTCAAAGGCTTGGTGATCGTCGAGTCGCCGGCGAAGGCGAAGAAGATCAACAGCTTTCTGGGGCGCGATTTCAAAGTGCTGGCCAGCATGGGGCACGTGCGCGATCTTCCCAACGGCGCAGCGGAAATTCCCCTCGAAGTGAAGAAAGAGCCTTGGGCCACCCTGGGAGTGAACGTCGATGCGGACTTCGATCCCCTCTATATTCTTCCGCCCAAAAAGAAAAAACTGATCAGCGAACTGAAGGCCGCGCTCAAAGACGCCGACGAACTCATTCTGGCGACAGACGAAGACCGCGAAGGGGAAAGCATCGGCTGGCACCTCACCGAGGTCCTCAAACCCAAGGTTCCGGTCAAGCGGATGGTGTTTTCGGAAATCACCAAAGAAGCGATCACCGCGGCGATTCGCTCCCCCCGAGAGCTGGACCAGAACCTGGTCGCCGCCCAGGAAGCCCGGCGCGTCCTCGACCGGTTGTACGGTTATCGACTCAGCCCGCTGCTCTGGAAGAAGATTGCCCCGAAGACTTCGGCCGGGCGTGTGCAGTCGGTCGCCGTGCGGCTGATTGTGATCCGCGAACTCGAACGCCGCGCCTTTCGCAAAGGCACCTTCTGGGATCTGAAAGTCACGCTCGAAACGGCGTCCGACAAGGCGCCAGGCCGGTTTGACGCCCAGTTGTACGCCCTGCAGGGTCGTCGCATTGCCACCGGCAAAGACTTCGACGAAAGCACGGGCCGGATTAAAGAGGGTTCCGAGGTCCTGCTGGTTGATGCTGAATCGGCAGAATCACTGCGCGACCGCCTGCAGACGGCCCCCTGGCAGGTCACCAACCTCGAAGAACGACAGCAGGTTCGCAAGCCGTACCCGCCGTTCACGACGAGTACCCTGCAACAGGAAGCCAACCGCAAACTGGGCATGTCGGCCCGCGAGACCATGCAGGTCGCGCAACGTCTCTATGAAGACGGCATCATCACCTACATGCGTACCGATTCAGTCTCGCTCTCACAGGAGGCCATCAACGCCGCCCGGGGCACGATTCAGTCGCGCTATGGCGATGACTATCTCTCGGATGGCGTGCGGACGTTTGAAACGAAATCGAAAGGGGCTCAGGAAGCCCACGAAGCCATCCGCCCCGCCGGTACAGAAATGAAAACCGGTGAAGAATTGGGTCTCACCGGACGTGAATTGACGCTGTACTCTCTGATCTGGAAACGCACCGTGGCGACCCAGATGGCTGAAGCCCGCCTGCGATTTCAGACGGTCACGATTACCGCCGAAGAAGCCGAGTTTCGCGCCACCGGGCGTCATGTCGAATTTGCCGGCTTCTTTCGCGCGTACGTGGAAGGGGTCGATGACCCCGAAGCAGCGCTCGATGACCAGGAAGCCGCTTTGCCCCCGCTGGCACCAGGCGACGAGCTGAAATGCCAGGGCCTGGAAGCGATCTCCCACGACACCCAACCCCCGGCCCGGTATACAGAAGCCACGCTGATTCGGGCACTCGAAGCCGACGGCATCGGGCGCCCCAGTACGTACGCCTCGATCATTGGCACCATTCAGGACCGGGGCTACGTCGTCAAGGTTGGCAACCAGTTGCGCCCGACGTTCACGGCGATGGCCGTCACACGCCTGCTCGAAAAGAACTTCCCGCAGTTGGTCGACGAGCAGTTTACAGCGGGTATGGAGCAGACCCTCGACGATATCGCCGCCGGACAGAAGAAGGCGACTCCCTACCTGAAAGAGTTTTACCTCGGCGCAGCCGGTCTCGACGAACAGGTCAAATCGCACGAAACAAGCATTGATCCGCGCGAAGCCTGCACTGTGGAACTCGACGGCCTGAGTTCGAAAATTCGAATCGGGCGGTTTGGGCCCTACCTGGTCAAAGAGCTCGACGGGGAAAATCTGACGGCTTCACTGCCGGACGATATCACACCGGCCGACATTACCGACGCCTTTGCGGATGAACTCCTCGCCCGCAAGAAAGAAGGCCCGAAAGCACTGGGTGCCGACCCGGAAAGTGGCCAGCCCGTGTTCTCGTTGATCGGTCCGTTCGGCCCTTACGTGCAATTGGGCGAAGCCGGAGAAGACGGCAAAAAACCGAAGCGGATGACGATCCCGAAAAACATCGATCCCCAGAATATCACCCTGGTGCAGGCCCTCGATCTGCTGAGCCTGCCTAAGACACTGGGAGCCCATCCCGAAACGGGGAAACCGGTTAAGGCCAGCATCGGCCGCTTTGGACCTTACGTCGTGCACGAGGGACCCGCCAAAGTTTATAAGTCGGTTCCCAAAGACAAAGACGTACTGCAGATTGACCTGCCCACCGCACTGGAACTGTTGGCACAGGCCCGCACCCGCCGGGGTGCGACACCGGTCAAAGAACTTGGCCCACACCCCACCGACGCACAACCCGTGCAGGTGTTTGAAGGGAAGTACGGCCCCTACGTCAAACACGGCGATATCAACGCCACGATTCCTAAAGAGACCGGCATAGAACAAGTCACTCTGGAACAGGCGGTGCAACTGCTGGCAGAACGTGCCGCACGAGAGGGAACGACTCCCAAACGGGGTGCGGCGAAAAAGGCGGCTCCGAAAAAGGCCGCGAAGAAAGCCACCAAAAAGGCGGCTAAGAAAAAGAAGGCGGCCAAAAAAGCCAAGAACCCCAAAAACACTCCCGCAGATGAGTCAGCCGCCGAAACGGCCCCCGCGGATGAGACGGCAGCCGACGACACGGGAACGGCCGAATAGGCTGGATCGACCTTCGTCACACATTCTGCCTGAAGTCCGGGTCCATAACACGACGAGGGAATCTCGTCCCGCAACGTTCACTCCTCTTCGCCCCACCGCTTAAACAATCGGTGGGCGATCCCCAGGTGATCGCAGATGCGACCGACAACGAAGTCGACCAGGTCCTGAATCGATCGCGGGGTGTGATAAAACCCAGGCATCGCCGGCATGATCGTGGCCCCGGCATCTGCCAGTCGTTTCATGTTCTCTAACTGAATGCTCGACAGTGGCGTTTCACGCGGGACCAGAATCAGCTTGCGCCGCTCCTTCAGATGGACGTCCGCCGCCCGTTGAATCAGGTTTTCGGAATGTCCACCCGCGATACTCGCCAGCGTCCCCATCGAGCAGGGGCAGATCACCATCCCCGACGTCAGAAACGAACCGCTGGCAATTCCGGCTCCAAAATCCTCGTAGTGATGGTACACGAGCGACCCGGCGGTGGTCTCGGCAAACACCGAACTCAAATCCGAAAACGACGAACGATCGGGAGCCAGCGTCCGCAAGGCGCTGTCCGATGCCAAGTCCCCTTCGTCCGGCAGCAACTGGTGGATCTTAAAGTTCTTGAGGTCGACTCGAATGCCGAGTTCACGGTCGAGCACGAGCACGGCCGATTTGCTGATCGTCAGATGGACGCGACAACCCGCCGCCAACAGGATTTCCAGCAGACGCACGGCGTAAATCGAACCACTGGCGCCCGTCATGGCCACAACAATATTCTGCATCGACATTCTCCGCGATAATTCCCTGACGTCGCGTTATTTCTCGCCGATGTACAGCGTCGCGATTCCAAAGGTCAGCGGAGTGAAGCTCACGGATCGCAAACCACATTCGCGCATCAACGCGGCCAGGCGCTCGCCATAGGGAAACTCCGAAACCGAATCAGGTAGATAGTTGTAGGCCTGATGACTGTTCCGGGCGAGGAGTTGGCCGATTTTCGGCAGCACGTTGCGGAAGTACCAGGTGTACAGTCCCCGCAACAGACGGTTCGAGGGCAACGAGAATTCCAGGACGACGACCCGCCCGCCCGGCTGGCACACTCGAATCATCTCTTTGAGACCCCGGGCCGTGTTGGTCACATTCCGCAGTCCGAACGCCACACTCACGATCTGGAACTGGGCATCGGGAAAGGGGAGTAACTGCGTGTCCGCCTGCACGAATTCGAGTAGGGCCCCGTCGACAGCGGCCTGCTGCTGCAGTTGCGACTTTTGCTCGGCGATAACGAGCATTTCCCCGGTGAAGTCAGCCCCGACGACCGGAATTCGGCCCTGCCCTTTTTTCCAATACGCCAGCGCCAGATCGCCGGTACCCGTACAGACATCCAGAATTGGAGCGGAACCCTCGGGAGCCGCCATGCGCACCGTACGCCAACGCCAATACCAGTCGGTCCCTCCCGAGAGAAAGTGATTCAGGAAGTCATACCGGGGCGAAATCTCGCCAAACATTCGGCGAATTCGCGCTTCGGACTTATCGACAGCCGGCGATTCAACCACTTCAGGCATAAGGCAACATCGAAATTCGAATTGATGAAACAACGATACAAAACGCACACAGGTGACTCACATTGGCCGTTTTCGAGCCCACGCCGCGCACGCATGAGTGAGCTGTATTCTAGGCAGTTACTCCGCCTGAAAGCGACAGCGGCGCTGATTTCCACGCGCGCTCGCACGCTCACCAGTAGCGGAACCGTATCCAGCACGGCCCATTAACGCGGCGTACCCGCAGCAACAGCGATGCCAAACGTCAAACCCACGGGTCGTGGCACGGCGTCGGTGACACCAACGGCGACCGAGCCTGCGCACGGATCACGTTGCGGGCTCTGTCGGCAGGCGGCCCAATCCGTATTGTGCCCAGCGATTCGTCACCAGATCCTTAATTTCGCCGGGCATCACGAGGTCACCAGGCCAGGGCCGGGGATGGGCTTCTTCCGGAAACTTCGCCGTCGCATCGATACCCATCGGCTGTCCGACCCCTTCCACCGGAGCCGCGTGGTCGGCGGCATCGGTCGGCACCGAGTTGAACACGACATCGCGTCCCGGGTGAACATTCGAAGCCACACGAAACCAGACCTGGTGTTCGTCTTGAACGTCAACATGTTCATCCACGATCACCACGATCTTCGCCATCAGCGTGGGCCACAATCCCCAGAGTGCATTGAGAACTTTTCGGGCCTGCTGCGGATAGGTTTTGCGGATACTGACAAACAGCATCTGCCGTCCGCCGCCGGCTTGCGGAAAGTTGTAATCCACGAACTCGGGAATCGCCGCTTTGACTAATGGCAGAAAGATGCGTTCGCACGCTTTATTGATCCAATAGCATTCGGTGGGCGGGATGCCGAAGACGGTCGTCGGATAAATCGGGTTGGCGCGCTGAGTCACGGCGGTAATGTGGTAGACCGGGCACAGGCGGGGGACCGAGTAATAACCCGTCGGACCGCCATACGCGCCATCCATCTGCCAGGGTTCTGTGGGATCGACGTACCCTTCCAGCACAATCTCGGCGTTCGCCGGGACTTCCATGTCGATCGAGCGGCATTTCACCAGATCGCACGGCGCTCCGCGCAACAGGCCGGCCAGCAGGAAGGGATCAGATTCCGGAAGCCGGGGCGCGAACGCCATCAGGGGGAAGGCCGGATCGCCTCCAAAAGACACCGCGATCGGCATCTGAATGCCCAGCTTTTTGAACTCCACAAAATCGTGCCAGGCTTCCTGCTGTCGATGCCAGTGAATCAGACACGAATTCGTATCATGTACCGGCAAGTGAAAATTCCCGGCATGACGTACGCCCGTCGCGGGATGACGGGTCAACACCTGCCCGAACGAAATACTTCGCGCGGCGTCACCGGGCCAGTTCTTCAACACCGGGAATTCGGTCAAATCCACATCCCGCCCCAGTTTCACCACCTGCTGGCAGGCGGCGGTCCGGACGGCACGTGGAACGAATTTGGAGGCCCCGGCAGCCGTCGGAACCAGTTTGAGTTTGTCGAGCCAGCCTTCCGCGGACTGGGGTTTCAGCAACTCAGGAATTCGCTCAGCAACGTCGGCAAACGATTTGGCCCCCAATGCCCGCAATAAGCGCTTGTGCGACCCCAACAGGTTGACCAGCACTGGCAGGGTGCTGCCTTTAACATTTTCGAAAAACAACGCGGGACCACCGCGCGGCCGCTTCGAAATGCGATCGGCGATTTCGGTGATTTCCAGAACCGGATCGACCTCGGCAGAAACCCTGACGAGTTCGCCATCATCCTGCAGTTCGTTCAGAAAATCAGAGAGGTTTTCGTAAGCCATCGCGAATTGAATCCTGCCAGTTCGGGAGGAATGTTTCGCGATTATAGAACCCGCCCACCGCTTGCAGAAGGATGGTCAGGTGCGGCGGGTCAGAACCGCAGGCCGATTCCGATCAGCGATTCGGCAACACCAGATCGGCCCAGACAAGGTAATGGTCGCTGGCCGGGTTGGTGCCCGCAACGAGCGCATGCAACGGATCGTCAGGTGTCGGCCAGAACACCTGACTCTCCCGAACTTCGAGACCGCGCGATGGCAGACAATAATCCAGTCGGCCGAAATTCGAGGTCCGAAAGGGCAGATAATCCGTGGTGGCAACCACGTGTGGCGATCGCTGGCTGCCCATACTCTGAGGCTTGGGATCGTGCACCTGGGGCAAATCGAGCAATTGGCGAATGGCCATTTTTCCGTAGGGAGCGTCACCCCGGACCGGATCGGAATTGAGATCCCCCAGAATGACGAATTCGGCTTCTTGCGGAAGCCCTCCGGTGCGCCCCTCATCGTCCCGGATATACTGGGCGCGATCACCCCCCGCAATGTAGTCGGCCCACAACCGGATTTCATCGAAATTCCGCCGGCCGTTACTGTCTTCCGGTCCGTCGAAAATCGGCGGCGTTGGATGCGCGGCCAGAATATGTATCTGCCGATTGCCGATTTCGATCGGCACATCCCAATGGCTCTTGCTCGAAAGGCGGAATACGGCGACTTCATCTGGTGCGTAAAATGCCGGTTTGCCACCAGTCCCATCGGGCATCAGGTTGCCGGGCATCTCGGTCCACCGAAGTTTCCGAAACGTGCGTGCGGCGCTGGCCACGATGGGAAATCGACTGTACAGCGCCAGCCCGTACTGACCTGGATAATTACCAAAACCATAGGCGTCGGCAGGACCGGTTGTTTTACCGTCATTGTCGAGGTCTTTGCCGGTCGGCACCCCCGTGTTGCTGGGGCGATAAAATCGATGCGGAAAGTCGAGCCCCGCCTGTCCGTGATGCTCGACTTTCAGATACAGGTTATAAAACCGGGTGGCCGCATCGTCAGTCCTGGCTTCCAGGCCGGACGATTCATCGGGGCCGTCGTAATCGATCTCATTGATCAGCAGCACGTCGGGTCGCACGCGCTGGATAATTTCCGCCGCCTTCAGCAGTTGCGGATGATTACCCCGTCCCTCGGCGTCGACGCGTTTGAGTTTCTCGGCAGACAGAATCTCGATGTTGTACGTCGTGAACCGCACTTGTCGAGGGGCCGGTTCAGACGCACCTGCTAACTGCGACGCGGCGAGCAGAGACCAGAAACCGATGCACCACATTTGCCAAGACACGACGACAGTTCGACGCGGCCCGGTTGACGGCACGCGGAATGGGAACAGGCACCATCGTCGCCGCTGGAAAACTGCCGGAATCACCATTTGCCGACTCCTACCGCTGATCAATTGCAAACTCCATCAATCGCCC
>JAFEBR010000396.1 GCA_018242565.1 Planctomycetota bacterium
CCAGGTCAGGCCGTCGTCCCGGGACCGCACGACCAGCAGTTGTGCGGCCTTGCCGATTTCAAAGCCGGCTTCTGAACCATCGTCACCCCACTGATGTTTGCCGGGTTTGCCGTTCATCCAGACCGCGAAACAAAGGATTTCCCCGGTCTGTTGATCAACGATGATTCCGGGATCACTGCAACCATTCTGTTCCGCCGGCAAGCCCCCGAATTGCCCCATATCCATAATGACCCGCGGCGCTTCCCAGGTCTGGCCGCCATCGGTACTGCGACTGAGCCCGATATCGATGTCTTCCTGTAGATCACGACCGGCCCGCCGGCGCATGTCGTACACGGCCAGCAATGTCCCCTTGGCGGATGTCGTCAGTGCGGGAATCCGGTAGGTATGCACGCCATCGTCGTTCGCCTTGCGCAAAGCGACGCCGATTCGCTGGCGCGCGCAGGCGACATCGTCGAGGGGCGTCAGCGTGCCCAGTGACGTGACAACCGCAGTACACGTGGCCACGAGGTGATGCTGTAAACGGGCCGAGTCGCGCAGACGGCACGAGAGCCAGACGACATTGGGGCCCTCGGCCAGCGGTTGGTCAACCGGCAGGTTGAGCTTGGGCGCGGCCGCCACGGCGGGCCCCATTGGCTGCTGCGGCGAAAAGGCCTCTTGTGACCCGGTGCCGAACAATTGCAGGCTGGCAATGTCGTTGAGGTCGGTCGTTCCCGCCAGAGAGAATTCGACCGACACGAAACGGGCGGTCGTCCCGCGGGGCACATCGACCACCACACGCAGCAGGGGGCCGTGCTCGTTACGGATCAGGATCGGATGGACGGGGCGCTTAACGCTGACCGAGACGCTCTCGGCCGCAGCCAGAGGTCGCCCTGGAAGTCCCAGGCAGAGGACTGTAACCAGGCCCAAAAACCAGCGGCCACAACGACAATCAAAGCGGACGGTGGATCGGCTCATCCTTAGACCTTTCAGCGTCAGATACAGCCAGTGGGGACCGGCACGAAGCTCACGCGTGAGCCCGTACTCGGGAGTGCCTGCATTGTGATGCCTGTCGATCCGATTTTCGAGTGTCCCCTCCTCGCCGCCGCCGCCGCTTCCTCCGTTGAGCGGGCTTGAACCCATTCTAAATCTGGATCGTATCAATCGTTCGCGTACTGGCCGTAGTCTCACGGCGGGCATTCCATGCACAGAATGTCCAAGCACAAAAACTCGCCGCATTACGGCCGTGTTGCGTTGGAGCGGTTGATGACGACGGGGCTTTCGAGGTGGCTCGCGAATTATGGGGCTGGGGCCTGCTCCTGCCCTGCGGCCGTGGGCGGTCTCAGGTCGGCGACTGGTCCGATCAGGATGACGCGGCGTTGTTCATCGACGGCCAGAATGGTCGTGTTGTCGAGTGTCTTGAGGACATCGGCGACATCGGCGATGGGGGCGACCGTGGCGCTGACGAAATTCTTGCCTTTCGGGCCGAAGCCAGGAAAACTCGATGCTGACGTGTCGGGAGCCAAGGATCTCAGTGTTCGAACAAGCCGATGCTGATCGGGAGATGGCGAAAGCCCGGGAGTTTCAGGGGGTTCCTCGGGGAAATGCACAACGACGACCTTCTCTCGACCGAATTTCTGAACCAGGCTGGCATCAACCTGGGTGGCGGCCCAGGTTGATGTTTTGCGTAGAATGTACTCATCGATTGCCTTGCCATCGGGCCAGCCGTTCGCAGGTCGCGGTGCGGGTTTGGCTGCTGCATCGACGAAAACAACGCGGTCCGACAGGTCCACAGCGAGGACCAATCCGAAATCAATTTTCGCTGCCGCCGCTTCGATGTCGCTGATGGGACTGATCTGGAAAAAAGTGTCGTGTTGGTAATAGGCTCCCCGGGAACTGACACTATTCGATTTGGTGCCGAGATCTTCAAGGTGCTGGACCTTGGAAAAGAGCTCGCGTTCATGCTCGTTATCACGCACACCATCAATCAGAAACGAGACGGCCTTTTGCTTTAAAGCCAAGTCTGTCGCTTCAAGTTGCTTTCCCAATTCATCGAACCCTTTACCAATCGCATCTTCGACGGCTTGTTCCACAACGGGTGGCGGCGCTACAGGTGGGGTTCGATTGCAACCCAGTAAAAGGCATCCGAGCAGAGAAACCAGAAGAGGCTGTGGTGTCGGCATGGTGGTCACGGCGGAGAGGAGCGAAAGAAGGTTGCTGACGTCGAGGTCTGGTCATGGACCAAAACTGAGATTGGCCCGTCGTTTCGCGCGTATTGCGAAGATCGGCCAGCCAATTACTGCTTCTGTGGATCCGTCGCTGGATTCTCGTTTTCTAGCGGCACAGGGGGACGGTTCTCTGAAATCACGAGACGTCGGCGCACAAGTAGTGCCGAGAAGCCTCCAGAAATGAGGCCCGTTGCAAGTCCAACAATGGGAGACTCAACCGCCACAATTGTGGCGAATGGTTCCTGAATCGTGGCGATTAACAGTAATGCCGCGATAGCCGCCATGATGGGCGTAGCAACCCACCCCAGAAAAAAACCGCGGATCGGGCGACTGGCTGATCGACCGATCCAGGTGCCGATCAAGATCGGGGCCAGGAAGCCGATGACAATACTGATGGCTGGCATGATTTCCCTCGGGCTTCGATCCAATATTTGCGCGAGAATCTACGGGCCTGACGGCATACCCAAATCGCCACGGCGATGTCATGTTGTCCAAGCGATCGAAATGCGTTGTCTGCCTGCCGGCGTGTGGTATACTTCGCCTGCCGATAACCGCCGCACAATAATGTGCAGCATCTATTGACTCGCATGCATCAGTCTGCTGGAGAGCGAGAAATCAATGTCGAGTGGTCCCGAAGGCAATGCGGGCCTTCGAAGATGAGGTCGGCGTACGACTCAAACCGCCTTTTTGTGCTCAGGAATGACATCGCACTTCCAGGTGATCAGGCACCGTGAAGCGATAATTGTCATATGCACGTGTTCCAGAAATTGAGCGGCGACGTCCGGCGATCTTTTGCCGTTCTCACCCTGCAAATGTCTGCACTGCTTGCCGGTGACTGTGACCACCCCGTCATGCACATCGACTTCCAGCGACCCGGACGGTTGGGGAATGAGTGACATTTGCACGCCGCCTGGGGCGTCCCAGGCGATTTGTTCCGCGCGTTGTTTGTCACCCATAAAGGGATGTCCTTTTGTCGCAAGGCTTGTGCGTTACTGAACGGACAGTATGCAGAGTACACTAGTCCAGCGCAAGTATCAATCTGTTGGCGGCATTGGTCTGGCAGGCATTGTCTCGTAGGGCGAATAGGCGAGGCAAACGTGTCGATCTACCCGTGATCATGACAAATCTCAGGTCTGGCCATGTCCGCTTCACGCGCCGGCACCACAGTTGGAAGTGATTGGGCCGGGTGTCGTCGCATCTGCCTGGTTTTCTAAGCCCCACGATGTCAGTCCCGACCGGTATGATGATTCGACGCTTGGGGACCCGGTGTAGCTGCGTCTATTGGGGGTGGTAGCGCATCTTCAGGCTTCCCGCATGGCGTTCGGCGACGCGCGGATGGCAGAAGTTGGTCAACCCCAGGGCCCTGTGCCCGCACTTTAATCAATCCGCCGGGCGGATTTCGGAATTTGCCCGATCTGGCCCCGGCGAACTGCCCGATCTTGACTGTCCCCAGCGCCTGCGGAACCGGCATTTGCCGGTTTGCGCACAGGCTGTTCCGCGAGGAAAACCCG
>JAFEBR010000397.1 GCA_018242565.1 Planctomycetota bacterium
CAACAGTGACCAACTCGTCCGACTGAAAACCGAACTGGCCGATGTTGACCGAGAACTCGAAAGCTCTTTTGAGCACCTGGCTGGCGTCAAACGGGAAATCGAAGCCTTGGAAAATGACACTCGGGCCACGCAGGTCCGTTTCGAATTGCGGCAGTTGGAAGACCAGTTGCGAAGTCGGGCTCGCGAGTGGATGGTTTGCACGACGGCGACCCAGACCATCGACGAGTTGCGCCGCGATTTTGAGCGCAGCCACCAGCCATTGGCGCTGGCGGAAGCCGGGCGGATTTTCTCACGTCTGACCTGCGGGAAGTATCTGCGAGTCTGGACTCCACTGGGCGAACGCCGCCTGGTTGTCAGCGATGCCCTGGGAAACTCATTCCCAATTCAGTCCTTGAGCCGCTCGACCCGCGAGCAACTTCTGCTGGCGGTCCGATTGGCTGTTGTGGTGGAGTTGGGGCGCCAGGGGATCGAGTTGCCACTGATTCTCGACGATGTGCTGGTCAATTTTGACGAAGAGCGAGCTCGAGCGGCTGCCGATGTCTTAATGGAACTGGGAGATCAGGGACACCAGATCCTGTTCTTCACCTGCCACTCGCACCTGACGCAATTGTTCGCCGATCGAGGTGTCGAGCCCATTGAACTGCCCCATCAGCCGCACCTGCTGCTGGAACGCGACGAATCCTCCCGACTGGCAGGGTAGTTCAGACCTCGTCGACCCAACGCGCACGTGCGCCTGGTGCACGTTCCGATTTCGCAAATCCTGCGGCACATAAAGCCGCGGTGTATTCGGCGGGGGTGTTGAGATTCCAGAGTGATTGCAACTCAGGATCGATCGCTCGCAAGTCGGCTACATCGATCTTGTGGCAGCGACAAACCTGAACCAGATTGAGCAGGCGGCGTTCTCCCTGTTTGAGCAGTGCCTGTACTCGCGCGGTCAGGCTCACCTGGTACGCCGCGGCGAGCGGATAGGAGCGCTCGTTATCACAGGGCATGGCGATCTCGGCAGCACCCAGAGATTCGACCACGTGTCGTACGAATTCGGGTTTCAGACACGGGACATCGCAACCGGTGACATACGCCGTGGTACAACGCCCGGCGAGTGCCGATAGGCCTGTGGCCAAACCCGCGAGTGGGCCGCAGTCGTCTTGCAGGTCACGCAAGATGTCGATTCCGGCCGGCAGGGCTGGCAATGCCTGGTCACGGGCGGCGACGACAACCACTGGCCCCGCAACTTCGGAGAGGATGCGCACAATTCGAGGCAGCATCAATTCCGGGCCAAAGGGGAGCCAGGCTTTGGGGTGTCCCATGCGTGTGCTTTTCCCGCCACACAGGACGATGCCCCCAATCGGTCGTCGAGTCTCCAGAGGCAGCATTTGGGCGTCGGGTCAGGTTTCAGGATTCGAGGGGCCGCCGTCTGGATGCCGTGGCTGACGCCGTCCCAGGGCAGAGCTACATGACACGATCGAGCGCCCAGGTGTAACGGCGCCCGGTCAAAAATTCTTTGTAGTCTTCGGCGGTCTCTTTATGAATCGTTTCACGGTTAAAGGCGGTGTTGACCGCATCCAGGATGGGGATGATATCCGGATCCGGGTAGCCGATGCCGATGACCTCGAACCAGTCGCCGTTGACATCCAGAACCTGAACACGGTCCCGATAGACGTAGACCTTGCGTAACATTCGCAGTTCGCTGCGAGTCCGTTTCAGAAACTCACGGACAAGCTCAACTTGTCGCGTTTCGTAGCGGAATTCAGCCAGACATTGACCAGCAGGCATGGG
>JAFEBR010000398.1 GCA_018242565.1 Planctomycetota bacterium
GCTGGATGACCCGCTGCGATGGTTGAAGACAGTTCCCGCTGGCATGCCTGTTCCCGCAGGCATGCCAGCGACTTTCCTCGTTGGGCCCGTCTTGATGGCAGAAACCGGGAGTGTGCCAACGGCGTAATTCCCGTACCTGTTTCACTGAATCCGGCTGAGAAGGCTGGAATTTGAGCTGGTGCATTCACCGCACCGTGATTCAGCTCCTGCGGCTGTCCAGAATCATCTGTCGCCCTGAAAAATGCACGCCGCGTGCGTCACGGTTCTCGCAGGTAAGCCAGCAAGTCGAGGACTTCGTCGATCGTCAGCGTGTCGAGCAGGCTTTCTGGCATCAGGGAAATTCGCGAGGGCACGGTGCTTTCCAGGTCCTGTTCGCGAAAGCGAACTTCGCTGGCATACGGGTCATTGGGGTTTGTTGCCACCATGATCGTGTCGCCGGCCCGGTTGACCGTGCGTCCGGTATGGATCGTGCCGTCTTTCAAGGTATAAATCTGCATTCCATATTGTTCGTTGATCACCCGACTGGGGTTCAGAATGTTGTCGAGCAGGTCGCGGGTACTGTATCGTCGGGCCGCGGTCGTGAGATCGGGACCGCCCTGGCCACCTTCGCCTTGAACGCTGTGGCAAGCCAGGCATGCGAGATCAGAAAAAAGTTGCCGGCCTCGCTGGATGTTGTCCTGACGTGGCCGAGCAGATTCGACCTCGCGCAGCAGGTCGTCGAGCGTCCATTTTTTGACAAACTGACGATTGTTGACGGGAATCAAGGGAGCCGGTTGACGAGCCGCCGTGATTTCGGCAGCAAACTGCTGGCGCTGAGCCGGTTCCAGAATTTCAATCACGGCGTGTAACGTGCGATCGCGAACGGCGCGGGCCGTGGCACCCCCTTTCCAGTGGGGGACTCGCGGCAGCGAGAGTTTCCACAGGCGTTCTCGCAGCGCGGGAGTCCAGTCGGCCGTGGACGCCGAGTTGATGAGCGCCTGCAGGTACTGCACTTGTTCTTCCTGGGTGCGGCTATGTTCCAGCAGATCGAGGGTGGCGGGAACAAATGTGCGACTTTGGAGAGCGCTGCAAAGCGCCACCAGGTCCTCATTCACTCGACGATCAGGCGACGGGAGTGCCGGTTCAAACTGGGCCACGAGTTTTTGAGCAGTCTCCGCGTCGTATCGACCGTGACGAATGGCAGATACGGTAATGATCCTCAACCACCACGACTGTTCCTCCGGTTTGATGCGGTTGAAGTCGAACTTGCTCAGGGCCCGCAACAGTTCGGGCTGGATTGTCGAATCGCCTGTGGTCGATCGCGACAAGGCCAGCAACGCCTGCAGTGCCGTGCGTACTTCCGTCTCGGCCAGTGCACGTGACTTCCATTCAGCGACGGGTTGCCACTCGACCGCGACTCGTGCTGCACTGCGGATCGCGCGGTCGGTGTGCCCCAGACAAGGCCACGCGACTGCCAGGGCCCGTGGGTTGGCACTTCCGTGAAAACTTTCAAGCTGGCGACGCAGTGTGTGCAGGGCTGACGTCGCCGAGTCCAACGGAGGCTCAGGTGCAGGGGCTGTGCTTTCCTGGCCCACATACTTCACTCGGTAAATTCCGGATTGGGTCCCTCGTCCCCCAGTCAAAAAGTACAGGGTTCCGTCCGTCGGTGAGACGGCAACATCGGCGATTGGCAAGCCTTGCGAACTTAAGAATGGTTCTGGATCGGCAGAGTACGACGCGCCCTGCGGTGTCAGGTGAACCGCGAACATCCGTCCGTAGCTCCAGTCGCAGGCAAACAGGGCCTGCTGATATCGAGACGGGAATTTGGCGCCATACCCGAAGCAGATCCCTGTGGGGGATCCAGGCCCGATATTCTTTACGGGAGGTTGAATGTCCTCCCACCTGGCAGGCCAGCTCCAGAGCATTTCCCCAGCGCGTCCACCCCAGCCACTGTCCGTTCCGCTGAGGACCTGACGAATCGCGGTTGGTCGATAATTCGGGAGACCGAGATCATTTTCGAGATCGCTGTCGTAGGTGAAGAGATCGCCATGGCGATTGAACGCCAGGTCGTAGCTGTTGCGCAGACCCATGCAGACAAATTCGCGGTTTTGGCCGTCGAGATCCGTCCGCAAGACCCAGCCTCCGGAATACGGGTGAGGCTCAAACTTGAAATCCCAGCTATCCCGGTTCCAGTGCGGTGGCGTCCGCCCTTGTGAGCAAGGGACGCCATTGCGATCACCGCTGACGATGTAGATTGTGCGACCGTCTGGGCCCGGAACGACCGCATGGTAACTGTGCTCGTACCAATTCGCCGCATCACCCGTGGCTTTCGGAAATTCAATGAGCCGTTCGGCGGTGTCGAACTTGTCGTCGCCATCGGTATCTTTCAGCCGCAGCAGCACATCCGGGCGAAAATGTTCCTCGGAATGGTTGCCGTGCTGTACGACGTACAGCATGCCCTGAATAAAGGCCAGTCCCTGGGAATAGCCCCATTGATCGGAAACCACTTCAACCTGCGGCGAATGTGAAGACCCCAAATCCGGAAGGGTGATCCGAAACAGGCGGGGGCCCTGGTCCGATGCGTAGATGCGCCCCCGATCGTCAAAGCACATGGCTACCCATGAGCCCAGCTCCCGCGGGACTGAGAAGACCCGTTCCACCTCGAATTGGTCATGAATATGGATGGCAGCAGCGGGCGTGGCCTCGTCAGCGCGAAGTTCCGAAACTTGGCCCATTAACAGGCCCAGGGCCAATATCAACGCCAGTAAAGCGGTGGGGCGGTGTCCCTTCCTGGAATTGTCACACAGGTGCCTGCTCGCAAACGAACCTGCAAACATGGCGGGGGACTGCCGGCGCGATGTGGTATTCATTTGATGTGCGTATCGCAACCTGATTCAGGCCAGGATGTCGTGAATGACGCTGCCGCCGACATCCGTCAGACGGAAGTCCCGCCCATTGAATCGATAGGTTAAGCGTTCATGGTGCAGGCCAGCCAGGTGCAGCAGCGTGGCGTGCAGGTCATTGACATGCACCTTGTTGGTGACTGCCTTGTAGCCGAATTCGTCGGTCGCGCCGTAATGAAACCCGCCTTTGACGCCGGCACCTGCCAGCCAGATCGTAAACCCATTGGGGTTATGATCTCGGCCTTTGGCACCCTGAGAATCTGATGTTCTGCCAAATTCTCCACCCCAAATGACCAGCGTGGAATCCAGCAATCCGCGAGCTTCCA
>JAFEBR010000039.1 GCA_018242565.1 Planctomycetota bacterium
ACTCCCCAACAGCGCCGACGGAACTACATGCGTATCGAGCAATTCACATGGTGAACTCCTTTCAGTTCACTAAATCAATCTGGCTTTGCTTGGCGCACCGAAATACACGAAACACACGAAAGAAAAGAAGGGGATCCACAGATGGACACAGATTCACACAGATTGTTTTCTGATCGGGTGACCGGTTCCGTTTGGCAGATCGACTGGTCGGGCACCTCTGTTTTTTGTCCGTGAAATCCGCGTCATCCGCGGTTCGGTCCTATCCGCGGCCGGCGCGGGGCGCGCGTTGTGCAGAGCTGGCTTGGCCCAGTCACACGCCGGTGACGCATTCAATCGACGTACACGAATTCATTCAGGTTGAACAGCGCCAGGCAGAAGTCCACGAGGGCGGCGGCGGTGTAGACATCGGTCGTCGGCGGTCGCCAGGCGGGCAACGCCAGGTCGGCTTCCGTGCGCCCCGCCTCCCGCAGTCGCAGCGCCTGCTCCCGCAGGAATTGTTGTCCCACCTCGAGCTCTTCCGCACGCGCCCCCCGTCCCAAGGCCTGACGAAAGGCGCGATCCACCTGTGCCGCCGGATCGTGGCTCGCCTGGTGCAGCAGGTCCTCTGCGAAGTCGCGAGCCGTGGTGAGTGAGAATTCGGAATTCAGCAGAATCAGGGCCTGGGGAGCAATCGTCGAGCGATTTCGGCGGGGGCAACTGGCATTCGTATCCGGTCGATCAAACGCCTCGAACAGTGGATACCGCAAATTGCGGCGGACAAACAGGTAGATACTGCGCCGGCGGTGATCGGCCTGGCTGGGGCTGACCTGCCATTGATTGGCCAGCAGAGTGGACGTGATCTCTGCCGGCAGTGGCGGACGCACGCCGGGACCCCCGCGGACCGGTGTCAGTCGTCCACTCGCCGCCAGCATGGCGTCCCGAATCGCTTCGCCTTCCAGCCGAAATCGTGTCCGCCGCGACAGCAGTTTGAGGTCGGGATCGCGGGCCAGTGCGTGTTCCCAGTGACGCTGAGCGGTGTCGCTGTTGGCGGCCGTCTGGGTAGCGGCGGGGGGGCGACTGGCCTGCCGATATACGGCTGAGCAGACCAGCAGGCGATGCATTTGCTTGAGGCTCCAACCCTGGCGGGGGAGTTCGGTGGCCAGCCAGTCAAGCAGTTCGGGATGCGTCGGGTCGGCTCCCAGCTTTCCGAAATCACTGGGGGAATCGACGAGTCCCCGTCCGAAATGATGTTGCCAGAGTCGATTGACGATCACCCGTAAGGGCAGCGGATGCTCGGGACTTGTCAGCCATTGAGCCAGTTGGGTTCGCCTGCGGCTCGTGGTGGCTCCGTCGGTCGGGGGCATAACCCGTGCGTCGCGAGGGTTGGCAATGCGGACAAACTCTGCAGCCACCTCGGCGCTCGGTCGGCGAAAATCGCCTCGGATCATCAAGCGACTTGGTTTCGCGTCCGCCAGCCGTTCTCTGACGGTGCGGCCCACGGGGTGTCCGGGGGGCTGCACGGTTTTCTGTAACTCGGCGTGTTCCGCGACCAGTTTTTCGAAATCCTGGCGGTCGCGATCACTCATGGCCTGCAGCAGATCGGGACGCTGCGGTTGCAAATCAGGATTCTGAGCCTTGATTACCTTGCGGGCCGCCTCTTCGCGTTGTTGAATCTCGGCGGTCAATTCGCGCAAGCGTGTTTGAGCCGGCGACTCGGGCAGGGGAGCCGAGCCGGGCGGAATCGGCAGCGGGTGATCCTGGAAAATCGAGACCGGGTCGAAGAACGCCCGCAGGCGATAAAAGTCGTACTGGCTGATCGGGTCGCTTTTATGGTCGTGACACTGGGCGCACCCCATCTGCAACCCGAGCAATACGGAACCGACAGTGCCGGTCATGTCGTTCAGGAAATTGTGACGGCGTTCGTCCTGCAGATTGAGGTCGGGCATGTCGGGCCCGCACAACAGGAAGCCCGTGGCGATCGCCGCCTGGGGATCGTCGGGATAGAGTTCATCTCCCGCCAGTTGGCAGCGCACAAATTCGTCATACGGCAGGTCGCGGTTCAAGGCGTCGATGACCCAGTCGCGATACCGCCAGGCCTGGGGGCGTTCGAGGTCGTGTTCGAATCCATCGGTCTCGGCGAAACGGACCAGGTCGAGCCAATGCTGGGCCCAGCGCTCTCCGTAGGCGGCCGAGTTCAACAGGCGGTCGACCAGCGTTTCGTACGCCCCGGGACTCTCGTCGGCCACGAAGTCGGCGACTTCGGCCGGAGTGGGGGGCAGGCCAGTCAGGTCAAACGACAAGCGGCGGATTAACGTGGTGCGGTCCGCCGCGGGTTGCGGAGCCAGTCCCGCGGCTTCCAATCGCGCCAGAATGAAATGGTCGACGGGGGTCAAGCACCAGTCGGCGGCCTGCACGTGGGGAACCGCCGGTCGCACGACCGGGCGAAATGACCAGTGGGCCCGATCCTCGGCGGAAATTGGGGCCTCGGCCGGTGGATTTGTTGATTCGGCAGGCAGTGGTCGGGCGAAGAACCAAATCAGGACGAAGCAAACGGCGCTGGTCCACCAGCGCGGCACCCGCGGTGGTGCCCCGCGGTTCGACCGGCAGACGCCCCGGGAAACCGTGTGGCGGTCGGGGGTGTTCGGTGCGAGGCGCAGTCTGTCGGTCGAGCGCATGGGACAAGTCGGCTGCCGCAAGTGTCGGTTCTTAAAACAGGATTGTGTCTGGCTGAATCCGAGCGGGCTCAGGCCAGGATGTCGTACACGACGTGGCCGGCGGTTTCCGTCAGTCGTTCGTTCCGTCCGTTGTGGAAATAGGTCAGCAATTCGTGGTCGAAACCCAGCAGATGGAGCAACGTGGCATGCAGATCGTGGACATGCACTTTGTTCTCAGCGGCTCGCAGGCCAATCGCGTCGGTGGCACCGTAGGCGCAGCCCCGTTTGACCCCGGCCCCGGCCAGACAGACCGAATAGCCCCAGGGGTTGTGATCGCGTCCTTGCCCCTGTTCGCTCATCGGCATGCGGCCGAATTCGCCACCGATGATGACGAGCGTATCGTCAAGCAGGCCACGGCGTCGCAGATCGCAGATCAGGCCGGCTATCGGTTTGTCTGATTTCTGGCACATGTCCCCGTGATTCTTGGCGACATTCGCATGTGCGTCCCAACCGTCGGTGCCTCCGGAGTAGATCTGCACAAACCGGACGCCGCGTTCGATCATCCGCCGGGCCAGCAGGCAGCGGGTGCCGAATTCCCGGGTCGCTGGTGCATCGAGGCCATACAGAGCCTGGGTTTCCTGCGTCTCGGCGGTCAGATCGACCAGTTCGGGGGCCGTCGCCTGCATGCGAAACGCGAGTTCATACGCGGCCACCCGCGCGGTGAGTTCACCATCGCGGTCGCGCTCGCTTAGGTGCCGGGAATTGAGTTGGCGCACGAGGTCGAGTGTGGCCTGCTGTTGGTCTGACGAGACTGTGGGCTGGGGACGCAGATCGAGAATCGGGTTGGGACCGGGGCGCATCGTGGTCCCCTGGTAGGTGGCGGGCAGAAAGCCGCTGCCCCAGGCCGGGGGCCCCCCCTTGATGCCGCCACCCGGGTCGGGCAACACGATGAACGCCGGCAGATTCTGGTTTTCACTGCCGAGCCCGTAGGCCACCCAGCTTCCCAGGCTGGGCTTCCCCATCAGGATCGTGCCCGTGTTCATCTGGTACACCGACTGGGGGTGATTCACGCTGTCGCCATGACAACTGCGAATGACACACAATTCGTCGGCCTGCGTGGCCAGTTCGGGCAGAAAGTCGCTGATTTCGAGCCCCGACTGACCGCGGGGGGCAAAGGGGCGGATCGGCCCCAGCAGCGGATTCTGCAGAATCTTGCGGCGGGTCATCACGGGGCCGAAGCTTTCGGGCAACGGCTGGCCGGCGTATTTCACCAGGTCTGGCTTGGGATCGAACAGATCCACCTGGCTGGGGCCGCCATGCAGAAAAATCCAGATCACGCGCTGCGCCGGCGGCACGAAATGGGGTGGCCGAGCGAACAGGGGGGGCTGGCCTCGGGGTTCATCAGCTCCGTGGACACGGCTTCGATCGGTGGCCGTGAGGGCCGCCAGCGCGATGCCTCCCAATCCGCCACCCGCCCGCCAGAGAAAATCGCGGCGAGAATTCAGGCTCGGAATGTGGGTCGTGCCGCCACTCATCTGGTGCCATCCCAACCTACGAAACGGGTCGATTCGATTTGTCGGTCGCCATGCCTTCCACTATCGCAGGCAGTGCCAGCACTCGGGCCCGCCCTGGGGCCGGCGTGCCGGATTTTGCTGTGTCTTCCGGAATTCATCGCGTCACGTGAGTTTAGCATACCGCCACCCGCTGGCGATATCGTTATCGAAAGTGCTCTTTGACGAGTCGGCGGAATTCGGCCTGGTCGCGTACGCGGTGGACGCCCTCCCGAAACGCGGCGAATTCGGGAATCATTTTGGCGAAGTAGCAACTCGTGCGGGCCAGTCGCCGCAGAGCGGCGGCCGGGCCATAGAATTGAAATTCGGCTTCGATCAGTCCCAGCAGCACCCGGCCTCGTTCGGCGGGGGTGGGGTCGGGGATATCGGCACCCCCTTGCAGCAGGGCTCGGGCCTGGCGAAAAATCCAAGGGTTGCCCAGGCAGCCTCGGCCCACGGCGACCGCATCGGCCCCTGATTCTGTCAGGTATTTCCGGGCATCGGCGGCGACGCGAATGCCGCCGCTCCCGAGGACCGGAATGCCGACCGCCTGTTTCACGCGGGCGACAGCCGACCAGTCGGGGCCGCCCAGATAAGCCTGAGCCACGCTGCGGGCATGCAGATCGACTGCCGCGGCCCCGGCCTGTTCGGCTCGCTGCGCGATTAGGACGGCCGTTTCGCGGGTCGCGTCGGGGCCCGTGCGGATTTTCAAGGTAACCGGAATGGAGACCGCTTTGGCGACGGCCGCGACAATGCGCTCGACGGCCGTCGGATCGGCCAGCAGGGCGCCTCCTTCGCCCCGGTTGACCAGGCGCTTGATGGGGCATTCGAAGTTGAGATCGACAATGTCGAACCCTTTTTCTTCGACGACGCGGGCCGCCTCGGCACACACAGCAGGATCGGCCCCGCTGATCTGCCCGGCCCGGGGCGCTTCCTGGGGTTGGGTGTGCAGTAGTTTCAGGGCCCGCCGGTCGCGGCGCGCGACGTCCGCCGCGTCAATCCGCTCGGTACACACGAGCGACGCCCCGAATTGTTTGGCAAGCAGGCGAAAGGGGTAATTGGTGTGCTCTTCCATCGGGGCCAGGGTGATGGGGTGAGCAATGCGAACGGTGCCGATTTTCATGGTCGCAGGATGGTATCAAAATTCGTTCAAATGTATGCTGCCCCTCTTCAGCAGGCTGCTGTCCCAGGGGGTTACCCCGGCGGCGGGGTCTGGTCCCGCGGAAATTGCACACCGCCCGAGGGCCTGGCCGCCTGTTGACGATGCCGTTCGGCTTTCGCTTCGCGAAATCCGGTGATCCGCAGGAAGCAATTCGACGTTGGGAGTCTCATGGATCTGGAATCACTGTTTCAAGTCCTTCGAATCATTGCCATTGATGTGGTGTTGTCGGGGGATAACGCCGTCGTGATCGCGATGGCGGCGCACAAATTGCCTGAAAAACAGCGGCGGATTGCGATTTTCGGCGGTGGCGCGGTCGCTATTCTGCTGCGGATTATCTTCACGCTGATCGTGGCGTTTCTGCTGCTTGTTCCGGGCGTCCGACTCGTGGGAGGGATTGCCCTCACCTGGATCGCCTGCAAATTGCTGCTCGATGAATCGGACGACGAAGCGGGGATCGATGCCTCGAAAGCCGGGCAAAGCACCTTCGCGGCGATTCGCATGATTTTCATCGCCGATTTCGTGATGAGCCTCGACAACATGCTGGCCGTGGCCGGGGCCGCGGGCGAAGACTGGAAAAAACTGCTGATGGGGCTGCTGGTCTCCATCGCGATCATCATGACGGGCAGTGCCATCATCGCCCGACCGATGAGCCGTTATAAGTTCATTGTCTACCTGGGGGCGGCGATTCTGGCATTCACGGCCGCCGAGATGATTCTGGGAGACCGAGAGCTGGCGCATTACTTTGCCACCCACCACCACGTGTCGCTCAGCGATCGGTGGGAACATGACTTCATGCTGACGACGGGCAAAGTCAGTGGTTTTCAGGGCGAAAACCTGCCCGCGGAACTGCAGGACGTGGTCACGGTCCGGAAGGGGTCGCTGGAATTCGTGGGCCAGATGACCGAACAGCAGCACGAACTGCTGCGCGAGCGGGTGACCTCAGAGGCCGACCAAAAGGCGCTCGAAGAGATGTTCGAGATTTCGAAGCACCGCGACGTGCCCGACTGGGTGCCCGAGGGTTGGCGCGATCGGGTCGAGAATCGGTTCCAGCGTCGCTGGCCGGCGGAGGTCTGGCAGGGAATTCAGGGACGCCAGTATCACCTGGTCTCGTGGGTGTTTTACCTCCTCGTGGTCGCGTTTTGTCTCGCTCTCCCGCGGATTCTGCGACGGGGGCATCCCCCTGAATCGCCAGGGGCCGGCCACGGGACCGCCCCGGAAACGCCTCCGGCGTCCTGAACGCGACCCGCTCGGGCGGCCGTTGTTTGTCGAATTCACGCGTGTTTTCTGTTGCGTTTGAGGAAGCCCCATGAAAGTTGCCGGCGTGCAGATGGATATCACGATTGGAGAACCGGCCCGCAATCTGGCGGCGATGACTTCCCATCTTCGCGAGACGGCAGCGCACGGCGCGCAGTTAACGGTCTTTCCGGAATGTGCCGTGCCAGGATATTGCTTCAGCAGTCTGCAGGAAGCGGTCCCTTTTGCCCAGCCCATTCCAGGGCCGGCGACCGCCACCATGCAGGCCGTGTGTGCGGAACTCGACTGCTACACCGTGTTCGGGATGCTAGAACTCGACGGCCCGAAAATCTACAACGCGGCGGTCCTGGTCGGCCCGGCGGGAGTCATCGGCAGTTATCGCAAAGTGCATCTGCCCTGGCTGGGGGTCGACATGTTCACCAGCTTTGGTGACCGACCGTTCGCCGTGCATGCCGCGGGGGACTTGCGTGTCGGCATGAACATCTGCTACGACGCGGCGTTTCCCGAAGCCGCCCGTTCGCTGGCGATTCTCGGTGCCGATTTGATCGTCCTGCCGACGAATTGGCCTCCCGGGGCCGAATGTACGGCGGCCAGCGTAATCAATGCCCGGTCGATCGAAAATGCGGTGTATTACCTGGCGGTTAATCGTGTCGGTATCGAGCGGGGCTTTGAGTTCATCGGCCGCAGCAAGATTTCCGATCCCAGTGGCGTCACGCTGGCCCAGACCCAGGGAACGGGGGAAGAAATCATTTATGCCGAGGTTGATCCACAGAAAGCCCGTCGCAAGCACATTCTGCGGGTGCCGGGCAAGCATGAGATTGACCGTCTGGCCGATCGTCGGCCGGAAATGTACGGCCTGTTGGTCGAACCGCATTCGCTGCGGCGTCCGGGGCGGCAGGCCTGACTCTCAGGACGGCAGCGTACTGTCAGCCGGCTCGTGTTCCTGTTGCGAGGGGGCCTGTGACTTGCCCACAAACGCGACTTGCTCAATACGGCCCAGGCGATCGCCCAGCAGGTCAATGCGGCGGGCCACTTCCTGCGTCGTTTGTTCCATCCCGCTGGAGATCAACGTGACGACCCCCAGAAACAACAGCATTTGCCCCACCGTGGCAATGAGCCAGCCGGTGGTGGCGTGGCTGCTGGGGCCGGCAAAGTATCCCAGCAAGACCAGTGAAGTTCCTACGGTCAGGCCTCCCACACCCACATACGCCAGGACCTGTCCGGCCAACGTGATCCAGCGCGTCGATTTATCAGCCAGTGCCACGGGAACCGCCGTAAAGTGCGGCGCATTGGTCAAATGGGCTCCGTCCAATAGGATTTTCTGCTCGGTTACGGCCCGGGGGTCGGGTTCGGAAAAGGGACTGGAGGGGGTCGGCTGGGAGCGGACCGGGGCCGGGGATTGTCCCGCGGTGCTGACCGCAGTCTGTGCGGCCGATTCCAGAAATGTCTCGGGCAGAACGGGTTGTACGGGATGCGAGCCATCGTATCGGACGGCCGGTTTCGGTTTTTCGAGGGTGTTTTCGCGGGTTTTAGGGGTGCCGACTTCAATTCGTTCGAGTTCGTCTGCCTGCGCCCAGCGGGCAATCAGTTCACGGGCGTCACGAAAGGCCTGAGGTGGAGTGAACACGGAGCGGGGCAGGGGAGTTTTCGGGTCGGCGGGGGCCGAAGCGACCAATTCAGCGCCGCAGGTCGTACATAACGCCCGTTCACTCGCCGCCGGAGTGACCCCGGCCACATCGGTCTGACATTTTTCACACCACATTCGAAACCTGCCCAGTCCATGCGCGATAATGGAATTCGACAACATCGCCGCGAGCGAAAATCGCCAGATCCGGAATGGCTCGAATTTGGCGGCCGCATTATCACCATGCCGCAGTTTGCTGCAATACCGGTTTTTCCCCGCAGCTACCGCAATTTTCCCACAATCCAGCCACTTGTCAGTCGATTGCGAACCCGTTAACCTGCTCACGCAGGCATTCAGATATGAAATTGAGAGACCGTATCGTCATCACGGGTGTGGGTTTGACTTGCCCGATCGGCAACAGTCTACCCGAGTTCCGCGCCAATCTTCTGGAAGGGCGCTCCGGGGTCAGTGCGTTTGAAACGCGGTACATCGGGCCCGTTCTGGCCGGAGTCTGCCGCTACGACGAACTGAAGTATCAGAAGCGGAAAGAAGTCCGCCGCGGTACCCGGGCCGGTTCGATTTCCATCTTCTGCGCCAACGAGGCGGTCCAGGACGCCGGCCTCGACTGGGCCTCGGTTCGCAAAGACCGGGTCGGCGTGTACATCGGGATCACCGAGCACGGCAACGTCGAGACCGAGAACGAAATCTTCGAAATCTCGAAATACAACTACGATACGGCGTTCTGGTCGCACCACCACAACCCGCGGACCGTGGCCAACAATCCCGCCGGGGAAGTGACATTGAGCCTGGGCATTACGGGCCCGCACTACACCATGGGCGCGGCCTGTGCCGCGGGGAATATCGGGTTTATCCAGGGGGTGCAGATGCTCCGTCTGGACGAAGTCGATATGGCCATCGTGGGCGGGGTGTCAGAGAGCATTCACACGTTTGGGATTTTCGCCAGCTTCAAGAGCCAGGGGGCTTTGGCGACCCATGAAGACCCGGCCAGGGCCTCGCGGCCGTTCGACAAGGCCCGCAACGGTATTGTTGTCGCGGAGGGGGGCTGCCTGTGCGTGCTCGAACGCCTGTCGGACGCCCAGCGGCGCGGAGCCAAGATCTACGGCGAAATCGTGGGCTACGCCATCAATTCTGACGCCAGCGACTTCGTGCTGCCCAATTCGAGTCGGCAGGGGGAATGCATGCGGCAGGCGTTGGTGCGGGCGGGAATTTCGCCCAGCGACATCGACATTCTGAGCAGCC
>JAFEBR010000003.1 GCA_018242565.1 Planctomycetota bacterium
CCGGGTCGGGATCGCCGAGCACGCCGACGACCCAATGGACATGATTTGCCATAATCGCCACGGCGAGCAATCGCCATTTGCGGATCTGGGCAGTCTCAAGGAATTGATCGAGCAACAACTCGGCTTGCCCCAGCGTGAATCGGACGGGCGGTGATTTCAATTGGCTCCGCGCGAATCGCTCCAGCAACGGATTTCCCGTTTCGACGGGAGTCCCCGGAATGTTGTGGATCACTTTTTCGCCACTGGGATTGCGAACGAATCCTACGAACCCTTTGTGGTCTCCGGGAAGCCAGGTGCCGTAGGTGTTTGTCGTCAGCAGCCAGTATCGATCCATGGCAGACTACGATCGGGATTGGCCATTTTGATATGGAAAGAGTCGCCATTCTAACAATCGCGAAAAAATGCTTGCCACCCACCCTCTTGGCGAACGGTGGGCGTGAGCCCACTGGTCAATCGACTCTCGCCAGACAGAGCCAGCCGTCGTCGCTGCCCCTGCTCACATCCACGACGGCACCGTACAACGCGATGTTTGTTGGCCACGTCGATCAACCAGCCAGCTAACGCTGGCCGTAACGGACGCGAAGAGTCTAACCCAATCAAGAAACGCCGCAAGATACCGTATGAGGACGAACAGCGGATATAATCGAGGAGTCACCAGAAACTTGGCACTTGGAGGACGGAAGCATGACGAAAACGCTGCATGGGACTGTGCATGGCAGGACGATTGAGCTGAATGAAGACCTCGGCGTGGCGGAGGGCCAGCAGGTCGAAATTCAAGTGAAATTGATTCCACCTGCGCGAAAGTGGGGAGAGGGCATCATTCGCTCTGCGGGTGGTTGGGTCGAACACCCGGAAATGGATGCGATTATGGAGAACATCCACCGGGATCGAAAGCTGGAACGACGGTCGCAAGCGGGGACCGAATGAGCCATCTCCTGGATACCAACATCTGCTCGGCTCATTTTCGCCGACCCGGTGGATTAGCACATCGGTTCATCCAGTACGGTGGCAGGCTGTTCGTTCCGACCATCGTCCTTGCGGAACTTTACGCCGGCGCCTATCACGCTGGAAATCCGCCATCGTTGGGTCAAAAAATGCCGACTTGCTCGATGACGTGCAGGTGTTGGATTTTGACCATGCTTGTGCCGAGCAATTTGGCAAAGTGCGAGGCAGACTTTTGCAACGAGGAATTTCCGTGCCGACGGCAGATTTGATGATTGCTGCTGTCGCGCAGGTCCACGACTTGACGCTCGTGACGAATAACACGGCCGATTTTCAGAATATCCCTGATCTGCGACTCGACGATTGGCTGACGCCCTGACCCGTGTTCCTCACCGCATGACAAGAACCGCAGTCCATGAATACAGATCATGAACGCCGCTCATCGGGAATTGTGATTGCGGCGGCGGCAGCGTTTTGCACGTACTTCTGCATGTATGCGTTTCGCAAGCCGTTCAGCGCCGGCTCTCGTCGCTGTGGCTGATCGCATTCACGCCAGCCCCGCTCCACGCGATGTTGCCACGGGTACGCAGGACAAATAACCTGATGACGCTGACCGTTCGCCGGAGTTGGTCGTGGTTCGCAGGGGATCTCTCCATCGAAACACTGCCGGGCGATTGCATTCATATCGCCGTTTGCAAGTGGCGGCGTGTCGATGCGACGGCTGCGGACGGACCGGCCGTGTGTTTAGTCGTGAGGTACGGATAGCCGAGTGAACTCCGAGATTCCCTATCGTGTCGGCCTGGTCGTCGTCATCGCACTCACGATGTCGGTGGCGGTCTACCATCGCCTGCAGGCCGGAAAAACGGGAGAGACGATCTCGCGTCAAACCGAGGGCTACGCGTTTGCGTTTACGCTGCGGCTGGCCGGTCTGTCTCTCTGGTTTGCCACGATCGGGTATCTGGTGTTCCCCGACGGGTTTCGATGGGCCTCCGTTCCGCTGCCGGATTGGATTCGCTGGGTCGGCTTGGCCGTCGCCACGCTGGGTGCCTGGCTGATGTACTGGACTCTGGCGAGTCTGGGAAAGAACCTCACGGATACCGTCGTGACCCGCCAGGAGGCGACACTCGTGACGCATGGCCCGTATCGGTGGGTCCGGCATCCGTATTACGTCACGGCTGCTGTGCTGATGTCCTCGGTGACGGTACTGACGGCGAACTGGCTGATCGGTTTGACCAGTCTGCTGGTCCTGCTGCTGCTCGCGGTGCGAACACCGCTGGAAGAGTCGCTGCTGCTCGCACGTTTCGGTGACCGATACCGTGATTACCAGGCAAGAACCGGAAAATTCGTGCCGCGATTCTTCCGCTGATGACCAATGAATGGCGACAGGTTTCATGGTAGGATCGGACCAAAGTTGTCCATCCGAAATTATCATTTACAAAACGGAGAGTGAGATGAACTCACTTTTCAAGAGCGTGCTCGTTGTCTGCCTCGTTTTGATGGGAATTTCTGGGTGCGACGTGGCAGGCGGCGGGGGGAGTGTCAAGTTCGATGGCACGAGCGCTGCGGCATCGCGAGAATCGCTGCAAAAGATGACGGCCGGGTTGTCCGACGACGAGAAGAAAGCATTCATCGAAGCGGCGACAGCGGTTGCGTTCCGCATGAACGAGGGAACGGGAAACACCGCGTCTCCCGAGACGATGTGGAAAGGCTTAACCGGTCTGACGAAGTCCGAGATCGAAGCCAAGTCGAAGGAAATCCAGGCGAAATAGGCCACCGCCAGGCCGTAAGCCCGATGTCGCTTGCGAATCACTGTACACCCGGTCTATCGAAGGGGTCTTATTCGAGGAGAGCGGTGTGCTGGCAGAAGCGCGACGGGCCGTGTTCGAACTATGGAAACCATCGAACTGACAGACGGCGGCATCCTGCGTTACGACGACGCCTTCCTGCCACCCGACCTGGCGGACCGCTACTTTGCCGAGTTGCGGGACCATTCAGCCTGGGAACAGAAGCCGGGCATTTTCGGTCACATGCAACCCCGCCTGATTGCGTCGTACGGCGAGCCCGGGATCGTCTACCGCTATTCCGGTCGAGACAACGTGGCACTCCCCTGGACCCCAACTCTGCTGGAGATCAAGGAGAAGATCGAGGCGATCCAGGGGGAGTACAATTACTGCCTGCTGAATCGGTACCGTTCGGGCAAGGACAGCATGGGGATGCACGCTGACGACGAACCGGAGATGGGTAATGTGATCGGCTCGTTGTCCCTGGGAGCGACCCGGACGTTTCGGATCAAGCACAACAAGACGAAGGAGATGATGAGCTTCCCGGTCGGCCACGGCACGTTGATCATCATGGCCGGGACCATGCAGAAATTCTGGAAGCACGAGATACCGAAGACGAAGGAAGTTGTCGGGGAGCGGATCAACTTGACCTTCAGGAAGATTGTGGGGCCAAGATGACCTTCACGGCAATCGGTGGTCACGACTTCAGGCCAGCCCCGCGCCACGCGAGGGGCTGCGTCATTTCTGCCTGGCTTTCAGCCGCTTGATATGCCGCTGGCCCCACTCGCACATGATGTTGGTGATTGGGCGCAGCGTGTGGCCGTAGTCCGTCAGCGAATACTCGACTTTGGGGGGCACTTCGGGGTAGACCTTGCGATGCACGATGCCATCGTCTTCGAGTTCCCGAAGTTGCTGGGTCAGCATGCGTTCGCTGACGCCGGGAATCTTGCGGCGCAGCTCGGCGAAGCGATGAGTGCCGTCGTGCGTCAAATGAAAGAGGATCACCACCTTCCACTTGCCGCCGATCACGGCCAGCGTGGCCTCCACCGGGCAGTGAAAGTCGGTTTCCTGGGTCACAATTTGCTGCTGCTTACTTACTGGCATGTAAGTACCCCACTTTTTTCTGCGTACTTGGCCGGATGACAGGTGCATCCTAACATAACGCCAATGAGCCGTCGCGGGCGCAGTTGGCCAGCAGAGGGGCCGTGCCTGAAGCGACGGGTGCTCTTCGTCCCGGAAGCGGGACTTTTTTCCGTCAGAATGGATACTCCATGTCGAACAGCGTCCTGTTTCAGTCGTTCAAGCTGCGTGATCTCACACTGCGGAACCGCATCGTGCTGGCCCCGATGACCCGCTCGCGGGCTGGGACAGCTCGCCTGCCGAACTCACTGATGGCCGAATATTACACGCAACGCAGTTCGGCGGGCCTGCTCATTTCTTTTGAAGTTGCGCATTTTTTTGTGGAAGGCGAGTTGGGGTTGACGGCAAGGGGTGGGCCACGGCATCGTTTTGGTGAGTGATCGGAGAATGGATTCCCGCGATACCACCAGCCGAGGAAGGACC
>JAFEBR010000399.1 GCA_018242565.1 Planctomycetota bacterium
GTAGGCCGCTGAATCAGCGCGGCCAGCCGGAAATCAATGCTGCGGAATCAGGATCTCAAGTCCGTAATACGGAGCCCGGGCCAGCAGTTTGCCGATGTCTTCGGAAGTTGGCAACGCGGCCGTGGTGGCGCCCTCTGGCAGGGCAACGCCGACTTCGCTGAAAAACTCTTCCAGGCCGGCAGGTGCCACAGTGATCAGCATTTTGGCGGGCCGATCACTTTCATTTTTGAAAGCATGCGGAGTGCCGACCGGCATGTTGGCAAACATTCCGGCCGAGGCGACGACCCGTCGGCCGGCGATGGTAAACGTGATTTCTCCTTCGAGAATGTAAAAGCCCTCTTCCTCACGGCTATGGATATGAGGTGGTGGACCACCGCCCGGTTGGACCAGTGCTTCGAATAAAGCGTACTTTCCATTTGTCTCGGCACCGGTCGCCAAAAAGCGGTAAACATCACCAACGACGGCATAGGTCCGCCCTTCAGGCGGTGATCGAAGGATCGGAGAATGTGGCATGATGCTGAGTCTGGGGGATAAGGAAGCGCAAATTCGCAGGCAGAGTTTATCGCAAGCCGGATCGTTTGGCCTGGCCGCCGGAGTGTTTTTCGCGTCACAGCCTCTCCCCTGCCAGATCCTGGACTCGTATCCTGCGAAAATTCGGCCGACGCTTCGGCATTATCAGGCGGCAATAATCAAATGGTCCGCTACCCTTGTGCCGACATTTCGATCTCCGCACAGGCGAACAGAGCCGTGGTGTTTCAAGTGACGTCGCCTGTGGAGGGGGGCGAGCGATTCCCAAATCGCGAAGTCAATCGGCCAGGCACGTAACCAGCGCGTCATCTGATCGACACGATGGCTGGAACCTGTCGAAGGCACAAATCGACAAGGGAATACCGTTTGCCACGGAGGCGTTCGGATGGGCCGGATTCAGGCCGTAGCACCGTTCGCGGTCGAATCGGCCGACGCGAGCGGGGGCGTTTCCTGTGGGGGGGCAGCGGCGGTTTCGGACCGGTGTTGCAAGCTGGCCACGTAATCGCGGGCTGCCCGGGCACCGTCGGCAACCCCGGTGGCAAACGAAACTCCGCCGGGAATCACATTCAGTAACAACACGGTCGGAAAGGTGACACCGTAGGAAACGGAATAACAGCTGACGTAGATTGCACGATTCAGGGCCTTGCCCGCGGAAGAGGCGAATCCGCGAGCCCGGGCGGTGGTTGTTGCTGCCAGTGATTTCAGGGCGGTCCCTGCCGCTGCCGTGGTCGATCCTGTGGTCGTTGCACATTCAGTCATGGTCATTCGCTTTCATCAGGAAATGGGGAATGCCTGAATCCGATTTCGGATTCATTGAATTCATGCCCCGGCCAGTTCGATCATTGTTGCGGCACGAGGTTCGACCTCGGATTCACCCTTCCATTTCAGGGTCAGTTGTTCGACATCACTGCAGGCATGGTCGCGGCCGTTGACCAGTCCCTGGGAGACGACATTCTGCCGGGGAATCCATTGCAGCAGCCAGGCAAACGGAACGCAAACGACAAAACTTGTGCCGAAGGCGCCCCAGTACACGTTGTTGGCGACGCGTGCCCGCACGCGACCTACCAGCGATCTGGCGAGCATGCGGTCAGGGGCAATCCGTTCGATACCCCGTCGCTGTCGTAACCAGCGTTCCTCAAAACAGAACTTCGCGACAGCCGCCGTGTGTTCGGTGAGGGCGGCTGAGTGCATCGCGCCCGCCAACATGCCCGCCAGCGGAATCGTCGACAGTCCCACGGTGGAAACGATTTGCTCGCGGATAGTATCCTTCAGCAAATCTTCGAAAGCCTCTTCAAAAACGAGATCTTCAATCTTGGCGAAGGTCGCCAACGCGTCCTGTTTTTCTTTTAGAGTGCTGGCCGAGGCGACCAGCAACACCCCGAGGACGAAATCCCGTTCGTGGGGTTCGTCGGTGCCAAATCCATAGCAGTAACCTATGGTATGGATGGTTCGTAAGCAGTAGGTGAGCGTGGCATTCAGGCTGATCAATGTCGCCAGCAGGTTGGCCCCTCCGGCTCCTGCTCCCCAGAACATGGCCCCTTTACTGGCTTCCAGAGCCATTGTGTTGGCCAGGCGATCACACAATTGCAGGTCGCTGTTTCGCAAATCACGAACATTCTCAACCCCCGCGGCACGCGCTACCTTTTCCTGATGGATGTGGATTTCCGAGGAGGCGTACGCTGTATCCAGTGCAGCGGCGATTTTCTCGGGAGGGACCAGGTGCTCTGTTGCAACCACCAGCGGTCGCGTGATCTTGTCCAACAGGGCCGACAAATAGCTCGGAGGCTCGGCTTTCCAACCGGCAATCGATTCAACCCGTTCCTGCTCGAAATCTGTCAGTGATTGCGGGGGCATTGAAAACCTACCCTTAGAAGGAATCGTGCGTATCGGCGGAAGTCGACAATTCGACGGTTCTGCCTGTGTGTCCTCCATTTTGAATGGTCTTTCGCTGCCTTTCAAGCGTGTCGCTATATTCTTTGTATTTCCCCTTGTTTTTCTATTGCCCCTGTTTTTGGATGTTTTCTGTATTTTCAGGACCTCGGCGACTCGCTGGTTCTGCAGCCACCGCGGACAAATCCTGGGCCTCCCAGCGAGATACGAGTCGGTGAGGGAAGGGGACTCGCGGACGGTTTTAGCGATCGCCTGACTGGAGAGATTCGGCTTGTTGAATTTGTTGGGCTGGGCGTGGGTCGTCGGGACGCAGTTTTTGTGCGGCCCGCAGTTCCTCAATTCCTGCCGTCACCTGACGTTGCGCAATCAGCAGGATTCCGAGGTTGTAACGCGTGTCAAATGCGGCCGGATCGAGTTTCACGGCCTGGCGACCGTGTA
>JAFEBR010000400.1 GCA_018242565.1 Planctomycetota bacterium
AGCCCTGAACACCGCCGGTACGCGGTGGCCGTTACGCCCCGCTCTGCCGACAAGGCATCGCAGGTCGAAATCGCCTGGCGCGGTGCTCCCGAGAACTCCGTGGGTGGCCTCTATCGCTCGGGCGCCGGGGCGTTCAGTGGGCGGGCGTATCAGATCGCCGACGATGGTTCGGGCATCGACAACCTGCCGATCACGCACTGGTCAACAAAAAGCCTGAGTTCGACCTGGACGACGGAGGCCTCGCAGCCTGTCGTCGACTCTGCTCTGGAAAATATGGGCACCGGCCAACTCCGCGGTCGGCTGACGCTGCATCTCGATGAACCGCTGGTCGACTGCATGCTCGTCGCCAATGGCTGGGCCTACATTCCCACGACGACCGATGCCACGCTGAAGCCGGGTGTCGAGTGGCAACTCACGGGTGGCCGGAGCGTGCTGCAGCGGGAACTCAAGGCCCTGCTCACAGGCGAAAAGCAGACCCGCCGCAAACGAGAAGACCGCACGGGCCCCGAGAAAATCGAGATTACCACCTCGATCGAAAACTATCAGCCCCTGGGACGCAACCGCAGTCAGCAGGTGCCCATATTGACTTTCCATCAGGCCGCGGGTGGCTCGGCCTACACGGGTCTGTCAAACGCCGCACTCCGCAATCTGGAACTCACGGACCTGATGCAGTTGGGGCGGGCGATTCTCATCGGTCGCAAGGCGACTTCGCCGGCGCAGGTCACGATCGATGGCCAGCCCGCGACCCCCACCACGGAATCCACCTGGGTCCGGTTGGTGCTGCCCGTCGTGTCGCGTGAACGCGCGCCCGAAAAGTACATTCCTAAAGAAATTGATCCCCGGGTTCAGGTCGACCCGAAAGCAGGTGGCAGCCGTGATTGAGACTAAAAAACTGACGAAACGCTACGGCAACCTGATCGCCGCCAACGAAGTCAGCATCAAGCTCGACGAAGGGGATGTGTTCGGGTTTATCGGCCCGAACTGCTCGGGCAAGACGACCACCATGCGGATGCTGGCGACGCTGCTGAACCCCGACTATGGCGAAGCCTATGTCTGCGGCAAGTCGATCTACACGAACCCCGCGGAAATCCGCCGGCTGGTGGGCTTCATGCCCGACTTCTTCGGCGTCTACGATGACATGAAAGTCATCGAGTACCTCGAGTTCTTCGCCGCCGCATACCGAATCAACGGACCCGCCCGCCGCAAGATCTGCGAAGAAAAACTGGAACTCGTTGACATGACGTTCAAGCGCGACGCCATGGTCAACCAACTCTCGCGCGGCCAGACCCAGCGCATCGGACTGGCCCGCGTGCTGCTGCATGAACCCCAGGTGCTGCTGCTTGACGAACCGGCCAGCGGACTCGATCCGCGGGCCCGTATTGAAATTCGCGGCCTGCTCAAGCGCCTGGGAGCGCTGAAGAAGACGATCATGGTGTCGAGCCACATCCTGCCGGAACTGGCGGATGTCTGCAACAAGGTCGGCATCATCGAAAAAGGCGTGCTGTACGTGAATGGCCGGGTTGACGACGTCATGAAGCAGGTCCGGCAGGCCATCATTCTGCATATTCGGGTCGTCGCCGACGCCGAGCGGGCGGCCCGCTTGATCGAGCAGCACGGCGAGGTGGCCCATGTCGAGATTCGGCAACCCGATCTGATCGTGGTCACCCTCAAAAAGGGAGTCGAGGATTACAGCTTTATTCCGACGCTGCTGTTGGAAAACCGCCTGCGGCTGGTGCTGTTTCGCGAGGAAGAACTCAACCTGGAAACCGCGTTCATGGAACTGACGCGCGGATTGGTGCAATAAGATGCCTGTATTCGAAACCGAAGTCGTAGTCGATTGTCCGCTGGAACGCGCGTTCGACTTCCTGCTGCGTCCCGCCAACATCGCCCAGATCGCCCCTCCTGATCTGGGACTCGTGTTCACCGACGCGCCCGAAGTGCTGGCCCTGGGCACCCGGTTCGAATTCAAGGTGCAGACGTTTGGCCAGATTCAGACGATGATCCACGAGATCACGACCTTTGAACCAGGACGGCAGATCACCGAAACGCAGGTCAAAGGCATTCTCGGTTCGTGGGTGCATGACCACATATTTGAACAGAACGCGAAGGGTCAGGTCGTCATCATCGACCGCATCGACTTTAATCCTCCCCCCGGGATGCTGGGCCTGCTGGTGACGGGCAACAAGATTCTCGATCAACTCGACGATGGCTATTACTATCGCCATCAGCAACTGAAGAAGCTGCTTTCGGCCTCCTCATGAGCTTTCCCGGTAACGTCCGCATCGTGCTCGTCGCGCCGGAACACCCCGGCAATGTCGGCTCGGCGGCCCGGGCGTTGTTCACCATGGGACTCTCGCAACTGTGGGTCGTCACGCCGGCCTGTGACCCGCAGGCCGAGGAAGCCTACGTGCTGGCCCACAACGCGGCCGATGTGGTGCGAAATCTGCGGATCTGCGGGTCGCTCGCAGAAGCGCTGGCCGACACCCATTTTTCTGTCGGCACGACCCGCCGCGACCGCCGCGTCGGATACCCCACGCTGTTCCCCGAAGAAGCCGCGGCGGAAATCCGGACGCGCAGCGACTCGGCACCGATGGCGATTGTCTTCGGCCGCGAATCGTCTGGGCTGACCAACCCGGAACTGGCGCTGTGCTCGATTCAGTCCACCATCCCCGCGGCGAGCGACAACCACTCGCTCAACCTGGCCCAGGCGGTGCAGGTCTACTGTTATGCGCTGCACCGTGCTGCGATCGCCGACCAACCGGCCCCCAGCCATTGGAAACTGGCCACCCACGTCGAGCTGGAACGGTTTTACCAGCATCTGGCCGACTCGCTCTGGAAACTGCGGCTGAAACCGGCCACCACCATGGACAGCTACGTCGCCCGCTTTCGACGTGTATTAAGTCGGATCCCGCTGGAACCACGGGACCTCAACCTGCTGCACAAGCTGCTGTCCAAAATTGACGAACTCGCGGATCGCAGTCACGCCAGCGGCGTAACCGCCGACTCCACGCCCCCGCATGACAACCACCCCGCGAAGTAACTCGCGGCTTGGGGCTGTGCAGCTTACCCCTCGCGGGAACTCACAACAGGCGAGGTTCTTCGTCAGCAAACGGATGCAGGCCCCGCAGCGTCTTGGCTTTGGGGAGTGCGTCGAGCGCCACTTCGGCGAGCCGAAAGTCATCGTCGGTCGTGATCTTGAAGTTCAGCGGCGAACCTTCGACCAGTGTCACGGGGTGGCCGAACTGTTCAATCAATTGCGACTCATCGGTCGGCTGTAATGATCCTTGCTGCGCATACGCGTCGAGCAGCAACTGTCGGCGAAAGACCTGAGGAGTCTGTGCCGCCCACAGGTTTTCCCGCGAAACAGTGGCTTCGATCGCCTGGCCGGCGCCACCGCGTTTGAGGGTGCTGGTCACCGGACTGGCAAGAATCGCCGCGCCGGATTTCTCGGCGGCTCGAAACACGCGATCGATCCACTCGGCGACAATCAGCGGGCGGGCCGCATCGTGGACGGCGACAAAATCGACATCGGCCCGGACGTGTGCGAGGGCATTCCGGACCGAGTCGGCCCGCTCGGCCCCCCCGGCGACAATGTCGATGTTCAGGAACGCCAGGTTCGGCGCAAACTTCTCTTTGAACCAGTCGAGATCTTCCGGAGAGACGACGACCAGCGTCTGCACGACATCGTCGCGGTTCACGAACTGCTCGGCGGCACGCAACCAGACGGCGCGCCCCTTCAATTCCACGAACGTCTTCTTCCGTTTCTGGAGATGAAACCGGGAACTCTTCCCCGCCGCCGGTAGAATCACTGCAAATTTTGCCATAACGGCGCGATGATAACGTGACCTTTCCGATCGAGCAAGAAACCGATTTGCATCGAATTGAACGCCGATTTTCCCGGACTTTGCGACGAGGCACGAGCAGGCCTTTGAAGGCAACTCTCGCCCGCCCCACCGCTTCGTCACCGGCACCACCCAATCCCGCCCGCGCCCAATCCCGCCACCGCACATCACGGCACCGCGACAACCAACCGCGACAACCAGCCACAACAATCGCCGCTCCCGCCACTCCCGCCGCTCCGCCAACGACCACGACGAATCCCCCCCTAACGAAGGGGGGGAGCATCGCGGGGGGTTCCGCACGTCTCGCCACCCACGCAATCAACCACCACCAGCGAGCCGCCCGGGTTTATCCCGGCGGTTTCCGGGTGCCTTTCCAACAGGGGATGAATCCGCCGATCAATTCGGCCCAAGATTCCTGACAGACCTCATCGCCCCAACCCGTCCAGGCTAGCAACAGTCGCATGCGGCGCGAGTTCATTTTCGCTCACGTTGATTCTCCGGACAAAAAGTCTCACGCAAAGCCGCCAAGGCGCAAAGAGATTCCTGCGGTGTTGAAACTGGGCCTGATAGCGGCACGTCGCGGTCAGCGATGTATATTCCCTGCCGGCGGCCCCGCACGTAACCCGATCTCCGCCAACCAATTCGACGAATCCCACCCTTTCGAAGGGGGGGCCACCGGGGGGGGGGGGTAATCGCACGTCTCGCCACCCACGCAATCAACCACCGCCAGCGAGCCGCCCGGGTTTATCCCGGCGGTATCCGCGTCGCTCCCAAACACCGGACGACTGCGCGAGACACCTGTCAGTCAGACCTCCGTGGGACAAGTTTGCAACTTGTCAGCGCACGGCACCCCGCCAGAAATCCACGTTCACCAGCCCTCAGCAAACGCCCTCACACCTCGTTCGGCGCAGGTCGCCCGACATCGCCGCAACCCCGACCGCTGGTCTCCCCTCGGGCACCCAGACCGCGACCATGAAACTCCCTTTCGCAGGACGCGATTCTCTGCTGGCGAAACGGTCCGAACCACAAACGCCCCGAATGGCCACAGCACAAAAAAGTCAGCCACAGATGAACGCAGATGAACACAGATTGTTTTCCAGCCCGGGATCTCTCCGCCGGGCTGCAGATCGACCTGCCAAGTCACTTTTTTTAGCCGTGTCATCCGCGTAAACCGCGGTTCCTCCCTTTCCGGGCCGCCCACCCCCGGCCACAGCACCACGCCAATCGCTCGGCGCAGAAGCTGTCGGCGAGAGCCCCCCACTCGAAGCCCCCGCCGATCCCGCATCGGTGGAAGCCATGATTGAAAGCTAAACGTGGCACCTGACCATAACTGCCCCCGGCCGGCCCTGTGCCGGTCGAGGCCATGACTGACGGCTATGTTGCCGGCGCGGCCTCCGCACTCGCTGTGTCGCCGCGGGCCAGTAGCTGTCAATCATGGCTTCCCCTGGCACAGGGCCAGGGGGGAGCGGGCATGCTGAAAGAGTGGCGTGGTTAGCTGCCAATCACTGCTTCCACTGACGCGGGGTCAGTGGGGAGCTGAGATAAGCGGTAAGCTCGGTGAAAACCGACGCCCGTGAGGCCCACAGACGCGACCGCACCTGCGACACCAACGGCGCCGACAAACCCGGCCTGCGGAGAACGGCCCGCGTCAGTTGGCTGGTCAATCGACGCGGCCAACAAATCACGCGAGACACGTCGCCATCCGACAAGCCACGACAAACGTACCACCCGCCAGCCACGCCACTCCGCCAACGGCCACGACGAGTCCCCCCCTAACGAAGGGGGGGAGCATCGCGGGGGGGTTACGCACGTCTCGCCACCCACGCAATCAACCACCGCCAGCGAGCCGCCCGGGTTTATCCCGGCGGTATCCGCGTCGCTGCTAAACACCGGAAGAACCCGCGAGACAGTATTCCGTTCGACCACCGTGGGACAAGTTTTCAACTTGTCAGCGCACAGCTCCCGCCAGAAATCCCCGGTCACCAGCCCTCAGCAAACGCCCCACACCTCGTTCGGCGCAGGTCTCCCGACCTCGCCGCCGGCCCGTTACCCCCCCTTTGGAGTGCGGCCGCCCGGCTGCCGCTTTTCGTATTTCCGGATGCATCCCCCGGTGAACAGAAACAACCAGGTCCACCCCTTTTTCGTCTGATCCAGACCAAGCCGTTCATCCACCGATTTTCGCCGACTAACAAAGAAGCTCCCAGTCCTCGTTCGGCGCAGGTCTTCCGCTGGGCACGCAAAACGCGACCGTTGAATTCCCTTTCGTGTGTTTCGCTTCGTTCGTGGTTAAACGTTTTGAAACCACTAAACACACGAACGGCCACGAAAAACGAAAAAGGTTATCCACAGATGAACACAGATTGTTCTCCGTCTCGGGATCTCGCTACGTTCGGCAGATCGACCTGCCCAGTAAGTTTTTATCCGTGTCATCCGCGTAATCCGCGGTTCTTCCCTTTCCGGGTCACCCCCCCCACGACCACAGCACAACAGCCACAGACCGGCGCTGAATCTGTCGGCGAGAGTCGCCCTACCAGCGGGCTGACG
>JAFEBR010000401.1 GCA_018242565.1 Planctomycetota bacterium
CGGGGCCTGCTCGCCTTCATGCAGATTGATCCAGTAAAAGGCCATCTGATCGAGTTGTTCCTCGGCCGTGAACTTGTTTGACACGCCGACGACCAGTTCCTGAGCCCGCAGGTCTTTGGCCGTTTTCAATACGGCATGCAGCGGGTTGTTAGTGGGCACGATTAACGGAGTGACCTTTTTTCCCGCCAGTTCAGCGCGTTCCACCACGGCAGTCATCAACTGCAGGTCGTAATTGTCGAGGGTCGTGTCATCCTGGCTGCCGTCCATGGGGGTCACTTTGGCCGTCATGACGACGACATCGGTCGTATCCGGATCTGTTTCGGCCAGTGCCTGCTCGAGCATGAACAGGTTCTGCGGCGAACGGATCGCAACCAGCTTGCGATGCTGTTTGTCGAGATGCAGGTTCGCCATGTTCAGTTCCGAGGCCACCGACTGATTGAACTGGTCGGTATGTTCGTGCTTCTGACCGCGGCGGCGCCGTTCGTGGATGTGTTCGGTGGTGACAAACACTGCCAGAAAGACCGCCGTGAATGAGAGTCCGCTGACTGTCGCCACCGGCTTGGTCACGAAGTTTGCCAGAGCCGATGCGAGAACGACCAGGAATACCAATCCCAGACCAATCGGCCATTCATACTTGCCGATACGGATATTCCAGGGCACTTTGAATTCGCGCGGAGTCAAGTTTTTGAAGCGCAAGACAACCATCGACATCGTGTTGAACACGAAGCTCCAGACCACGCCAAATGCATACGCTTCCCCCAGCAGCAACACGTCACCATGGCTGAGAATGATCGTGAACAACTGCAGGCCGGTGATCAGGTACAGAATCCGCGATGTGGTTCCGAAACGGGCATGGGGGCGCAACAGCCAGTCGGGCAGCACGCCATCTTCGGCGACTCGACTGAGTACACCGTTGGAGCCAATGATCGACGTGTTGACGGCGCCAGACAGAATCAGGAAGCCGACACACACGACAAAACCGTTCAGCAGCAGCAACAGCCACGAGGGGCCGACCATCTGCATCGCCAGGCCGCCAATCCAGTTGTCGTAGTACTCGGTCATTCGCAAGTTGTCGGGAATCATGAACAACGCCAGAAAGTTCATGGTCCCGGTGAGAATGAAGCTGTAGATGAAGACAATAAAGGCGGCTTTGCGGAAATTGGGGAGTTTTGGAGATTCGACCTCGCGGTAGACCTGGGCCAGAGTTTCTTCACCGCTCATGGCCAGGACCGAGTGGCCAAACGCAATGATGATGCCCAGGAATCCCACCAGACTGAGCCAACTCGTGGGGTTTCGCACTTTCTCGGCTGCCTCGGGGTAGCCTCCCAGAAAGCCCAACGGATCTTCCTGGTCTCCCGTCAAGGGGCTGATCTTGGGGACCTCCTCACCTTCCGCATTCACTTCGACCTTTTTGGTCAGATCGGGAGTCATGGGGATGTCTCGATTGACGGGGCCTTTGACGGCCAGCGTCACTGCACACCAGACCAGCATGATGATCCCCATCACCGTGGTGGCCCCCATGATCTTGACCGCTTTATCGCTCGATTCGGGAATTCCCTTGAGGTTCTGCCGCAGGAAGTAGAGTGTGATCGCACAGGCGATCAATACGGAACCCCAGCTTTTCAGAGCGAGTTTCAGGCCTTCATCCACCGGCGCTCCGGTGATTTTTGCTGCTGTTTCCAAACCGAGTCCGATGATGTATTGACCGGCAGAAACACCGCTGATTGGCCCGGTCAAGATGTAGTCAAACATCAGGGCCGAGACGGAGAGTTTCGCCAGGAAGCCCCCCATCGCCTCTTTGACGACTTTGTAAACCCCGCCGCGCACGAACATTCCGCAACTTTCGATGTACACCGATCGCATCGCGTAGCTGAAAATCAGCACTGCCAGGATGAACCACGGCGCGGCTTTACCGATCGAGCTCTCGACGATGGCGCCAATGTAGTACACCGTGCTGGACATGTCGCACAGCACAACCGCGGCAACTTTCCAGTACGAAATGAAGTGGAACATGACGCTGCCGACGATGATCACCGGCGCTGCTTTCGCGACCGTCCGCTTTAGGTTCGGGGACGCGTTTGAGGGTCTCTCGTTGTCAGCCATAAATGGTTTGAACTTTCCAGAAAATTGAGCGCATTCGCTGCGGCAGTATATTGCATTTTGCATACCGCGCGTATTTCGCCGTGCATTTTGCACGTGAGTCCCGGTTCCTTTCCGCTCACCGGCGTGTCCGGGCAGCCCCGTTGTCTCACCGAGTTTTGGAAAAAATCGTGCAATTTGCAACGCAGACTCGTGCAGTTTGCCCGACAGTCACCGGCTTGACGGCTGCGGATTCAGGGACGGCACGCTGGGTTTCCGTTCGATCGAGGACCGACACAAATCGAGTTTTGGGGGGGAAACAAATGATCGTTTTCTGGATCGCAGAAAGTCCCGACCGGTATCCGTGAATCTTGCAACCTGCAATCTGGTCGCCGCTAGTTTTGCAAAGTGCCTGCTGCGGTTCGGTCTGGCGAATCTTGTGAAACGAGTGCAAACGGTTGCCTGGTCTATTGTTACGGAATTCCATGTGCGTTTGGCACAGCCCTTGCGACCCCAGTGAGATTCAGTGTGCATCAGACCGTTGAGCTCTTTCCGAGGTGTGTGGTTGAATTCGGCAGGAAAGCCCAATGTTGGAATGCAATTGTGCGGCTCAGCGAGTTGAGAGTGAATCTGGCTTGGCACGAGCGGGATGTTTCCCTGTGTCCAGACGTAACGACTTGGAGAGTGTGCGATGAATCTGTGGATCTGGGTGCCGGGACTTGTCCTGCTTGGGGTGGCCACGCTGGCTTGCCTGTTCGCGCTGATCTGGGGATGTGAGCGAGTTTAGGGAGTCGAAACATGTTGTTATTCACTGCCGTCGTTGTCAGTCTGTTGTTCGTGTATTTATTGGTTGCGCTCTTGCGTCCCGAGTGGTTTTAGAAACGTCGCCCATGACCGGCGGTGCAAGCTGCCCGGTTTGAGCTTCGGATGCGCTGTGGGGGGCCAGGCAATGTGTCGGTTCTGTCTAGCGGACTTCCTGCGTCAAAACCGGCGTTTCGAATTTGGCCCCAAGGGGCGTCGTTGACTACGGAAACTGGAACTGGTCCGCCCCCGCGGACTGATTTCGCTGTGTGTGTTTTTGAAACAGGTGCTGTCATGTGGTTGCTACCTCTGTTGATCCTCGCGATGGCCGTCGGGTTGTCATTTCCGGTTGGGAAATACCTGGCCTGGGTCATGGATGGGCGTTTGCTTTCGCCGTCCATCCTGCGGTGGGTCGAAGCCCGCGTAAATTCCGGACCGCAGAATTGGAAACAGTACACCTTCTCGTTGATGTAGTTTAACACGGTGTTGTTCGTACTGGGCTTTCTCTTGTTGCAGACGCAGTCGCTGCTGCCCTGGAATCCGGATCAGAAGGGCACGCTCGCACCGAGACCGTATTCAATACCGTCATCTGTTTCATGACCAACACGAATCTGCAGCATTATTCGGGAGATCAGCACCTTTCGAATTTCAGCCAGGTCGGGTTTATTCTCTTCAACATGTTCACCTCGGCCGCGGTCGGGTTCTGTGCGCTCATTGCCATGATTCGCGGCTTGCGGGGCGACACGAACATGGGGAACTATTACCAGGACGTGGTCCGAGTGTTGTGCTATGTGTACCTGCCGGCCAGCCTGTTGAAGGGCATCATCCTGCTCGCCGAGGGGGTCCCGATGACCCTCGCTGGTCAGGTGGCTGCGGAGACGCTGGAATCTGGCACGATGGGCACCGATGCCGCAGGTCACCCGGAACCGCAACGAATCGCCCGAGCAGCGGTCTGCCGGAAATCCGGTTTGGATTTAATTAAAAATATCTGTCGTGCATTTTGCGATTCCGGCATGATAATTCGTGCAGTTTGCACTCCCGAGGATTCGCTGGTAACCGCTCGACAAAGTGGATACCCGCTGTTTACCCGTCGATTGCGACTTCATTGCACAGCTGGCATGAGTCTTGCATTTCAGAGTCCGTCATGTCGTAATCTGAATTTTGTACGCAGTGATTTTCCTGCCGCCGCGGACAGCGTGCCGTGCACCGGCCGTCGTTTGGCTCTGCCCGGCCGAATCGAGCAGTTCACCCAGGCGATCTGTCCACCGTGAAGTCCTGCACTGCACTGGTGCCCCCTTACGCTGTGGCCGTTGTTCCACTTGGAGTAAATCATGAATCTGTCGATTTGGATTCCCGCCATGGTCATTC
>JAFEBR010000402.1 GCA_018242565.1 Planctomycetota bacterium
CTTCGACAATGCCCGTTTGACAGTTGCACACAACGCTGACCGCAAATCGCGTCGGTACGGGTTAACGCCCGGGCTCGGGATTTTTCTCGCCCAGGACATCGACGACCGTCATTTCGGCCTGCCCGGGTCGTTTTACGAAGCGTACGAGAATCTGCGAACTGTCAGCAAATTTATAGGTCCAGACTTCGGTGATCTGACCGGCCGTGATGGAACGCGCTTGAGACTGCGGTTGACCACGACTGCGGCGGACTTGTATGGCAGTCATTCCGGGTTCGACGAGCCCTTCTCGGATTGCCTTTTCCAATCGACCTTCCGGACGACTGTTGAAGTCTTTTTCACTGATCCACTGGCTGTCAACGAGGCGGTAGCCGTTTTGCGTGAGCCGTTCCTGAATATCTCGGGCCTTGGGCTGTTCGGCCCAACCCTCAAGCAACAGGCGGTCAGCCAGGTCGGCGCGTTTCAGCAATTGCCGATAATCGTCGGACAAGTTGATCAGCCCCTCGGTATCATCGGGGTCGAGCGATTTTTTTCGTAACTGCAGCCAGGACTCGAGCACATCTGCCGCCGCACGCTCCTGATTGCGAAGTCGGTACTGCTTAGCCAGTTCAAGAACCTGGGTACGCGAAAGAGTCTCGACCGTCGCCGCCAACGCCCGTAAGGCACGATCGCGAATCTCCTCCGCGACTGCATGACGCTCCGGGATCTCGCGATCGATGGTGGCGGCCACTTCCAGGCCGTTGCGACCATCGGCCGACAGAGTTGGTCGAATCCGCCGCAACTGGAGCTCGGTATACAGCCAGCGATTCAATTGCCGCCGGGTTTTCATGTCGGCCGCGGCGAAGGTTTCGAACGGTCGCGACTGATAGTCGGCGATGAGTTTTGCAGAGATGTCCGGCACCTGATCTAAAGTTCCAGGCAGGCTCTCGGACAATGCGCCGGCAAGTTTCTCGATCTGGGCCCCAGTCGCGTCGCGCAGACTTTCGATTTCCAACCGGTACGACTCGTGAATCAACTCTTCCTCGTATCGTGTCACACCGAATTGCCGGGCCTTGGCTGCCAGCTTGCGCATCCCGTCGGGATCAGTTTTTCCCAACGCCTTGCGTTCGAGCTCCAACCCCCGCCGCATCGATTCCTGACCATGATTCAGCAACCGGTCATCGTTGTAGAATTCGCCTCGTGATTGAGCCCAGCGACCGAGCGCATACCACTCTTCGGGATGCGGCTGCTTGATCTGTCGCCGTTTCTCGAGAAACTGGTCATTTTCATTGGGGACCAATCGCAACGACGAGATGTGAAACGTGTACTCGCGGGTCTTGGGATCGCGCGTGACCTTGCCGACTACAACGACATTCTGTTCGCGATTCACTCGTTCGGGAAGTTCGGTTTTCGAAATAAACTTCACGCGACATTTATCAAAGGTCAGCCGTTCTTTGGCGTAAAGCTTGACTCGTCCTTCGACTTCCAGCGTCAAGGCCGACGGATCTTTATCGCTGGTCTTCCAGGCTTCCAGCTTGTCATGAAACTCTTTGATCGACAGCGGATCGGCCCAGACAGGAGTCACTCCGAAGAGCAACAGCCCGCAAGCCCACACGGTCGAATGACGGAACCAGCCCCGGCCCGTGAGACGCCCGTCAGAATGCCCCCTGAGAATCATTGATAATCCTCCAGCAGACGGGCCTGTTCCGCCAGCACACGCTGCAACTCTTCATCAGGTTCGATGCCCACTTTTTTCAGAGTTTCGGGGCTAGACCACAGCACACTCGTACCAGGCCTGAGCACGACACACCAATCCCCTTCAGAATGAAAAGGTTCGTGCCGGAATTCGTCTAATTGTGCGGCGAACACAACCCGGCGGGCAGAAACCTCAGGAATGACCCGTTGCAATCCAGGGAGCCCCGTAACAATGCGGGCCCGCTCCGATCCGATCACCAGGGGAAAGTCAACGCGATAAGTCCGGTCTGCAGCAACGCCGGACAAGAGTGACACATCCGCATCGATCACGACCCAAGCACCGCGATAGTTGTTGCGAAAGGCATCCGACCACGCGGCGGCTCCACTGCGCGACGTTGTTTCCACAGCCTCCCGAAACAGGTCGAACAGCGAAACGTCGGACAATTCGGCCGCCGCGATGACCTCGGCTGCCGTCTGTCGCAGGGCCCGCGCTTGCGGATCTTTCCGGCCAAGATAATCGAGTGCAGCCCGCATATCACGATAAGCCACGGCCGCTTCGTGCAGATCATTCTGTTCCAGGGATTGCTGGGCCTGCTTAAGGGCTGTCGTCAACGTACGCTCCGCCTCACTGCGTCTACGCACTTGAACGGTCCACCAAACCGTCAGTCCGATGACGACTACAACGACCAGCAGAATCAACCTGACCGGATGCAGCAACTTTCGCCGGACTTTTGCGAGATCGAAACGACTCGCAGGCCGGGGTTCCGGTTGTTCCGGACGCGCTACTGGGGTCTTTTGAGTTTTTGGAACCGGCGGGGTTTCGCGACTTTTTTCAGCCTTCCGTCCCGAAGTTTCGTTCGGAGTCGCGGCTCCGGCGAATCGATCGGACAAGTCCGAAGTGACCGCCGCAGGGTGAGCAGCGGTATCCCGGGCTTGCACTATTGGCGCCGGCCGCCTGGATACCCCTCGTGGCCGGGGATAAGCGCTCTGGGGCATTACAAACAGGGCGGTTCCACAGGCAGCGCAGTACTGAATCTGATGAGAGCGAGTTCTCGTCCCGGAAACCTGTCGGCCACAAGCGCAATCAACCACGAACGACGAGGGCTCTTCCGGCACCCGGCGTCCCAGGAGTCGCTCGGTGACAGCCTGCCAGCCTTTCATATCTTCTCATTATCGGGAACAGCCGATCAATCGTCAATTCTGCACCGGAGCCTCAGGGCTGCCCTGATCGGGTATTTCCGGCAGCGTCGGGGAGGCTGAAATCAACGACTCAATTGTGGACTTCATAACGACTTGACGCAAACACTCTACGGAGCAAATTGCACCACAATGACCCAAGTGTCGCGAGCTTCCGTGATACTAAAACCGCCTTCGTCAAAGGTGATTTTAGTGTTCCAGACGATCCTTTTTCGACCAATTCGTCTAGTGGTATTCGCCAGGCCCTTGTCTATTAAGCAATTTGGTGTATCCTACCCTCGCCGGGCTTTGCGATACGTCGAAATAACAACGAACAGAGGAAGAGTACAGATGGCAAGTGAACAACGTGGCGCCCGGACGGCAGCAATTCGCAATTATCTGGCGAAGCACCCGTCGGCTGGCCCCAAGGAAATCGTTGACAACCTCAGGCAAGACGGTTTTGATGTCAGCACGAGTCTGGTCAGCGCGATTAAGTATGGCAAGATGTCCAAGAAGGCCGGCAAGGGACTCGAATCGAACGGCCCCACCAAGATTTCCGGCAGCGAAGCGATCCGCCGTTTTCTCGCCGAAAATCCCGATGCTGGCCCCAAGGTGATCAAAGAACAACTCGCTCGCAAGGGCATCGACGTATCGGCTGGCTTGATCAGCTTTGTGAAGTTCAACGTCAAGCGCAACAATTACGCCAGCCTGCGGGCTCCCCGCGTTCAGTCGGCGGCACGTCGCACAGCATCGACCCAGATCAGCTTTGAACAGTTGGTCCAGGTCAAGCAGGTTGCCGACGCACTGGGTGGTGTTGACCACCTGCGTCGCGCACTCGACATGCTGTCGCAACTCGCCTGATCGAACCTGATCTGGTCTGAATCGACTCACAACGCCGCGTCCCTCAGGGGGGCCGCGGCGTTGTTCGCTTCAATAGCAGTCGACTTCCGCTATGAATTACGTCCGCTCGACAGACCTCGAGTAAATTGATAGCCTGCCGGCACACTGCGATTATCAGTTTTTGTCGAGGAGCAAGTCGAAGTTTATGTCTGCGGATACCATCGCCGGCGCAACGTTGGCCGGTTACGGTCTGTTGCTGGCCGGGTTGGTTGTGTGGCGTGCCTGGCGGTGCCCTCAAGGCTGGCAGCGATGGCTGTTATACCTGATCGCCACGCTCTATTGCCGGCTCTGTTTTCGGTGGCGAGCCAATCAGCACTGCCCGTTCCAGAACGAACCGGCCGCTCTAATCATTGCCAACCACCGCAGTCCAATCGACCCGGTCCTGATCTGGATCGGCGTCTTCAATCGTCGGCCGCTCGAATTCCTGACTGCACAGGAATACTTCGGAATCCATGGACTCAAGTTCATCTTTGAGCATATGCGGGCCATACCGGTCGCCCGCGACGGGAAAGACATGGCCGCGATCCGCACGGCGATGCGACGACTCAAAGACGGCGCACTCGTCGGGGTCTTTCCCGAAGGTGGAATCCGCCTGGGAGCCGACCTTTCGCCCGGCAATCCGGGGGTCGCATGGCTGGCTTTGCAAGCCCGCGTGCCGGTATATCCAGTCTATATCCATAATGCGCCTCAAAGCGAATCCATGGTGGCACCGTTTTATGACTTCCGACCGGTGCGAATTGATTATGGGGACGCTATAGACCTCAGCTCATACTATGGCAAGCGTTCGACTCCCGAACTGTTGGAAGAAGTGATCCAGCTTTTGATGACGCGTCTTGCCGATTTGGCTGGCGTCAAAGTGCTCGCCCAGCCAAATCTCCGTTCGGCCCCACAAGACTCTACACTGCCGACCTCCAGGGCCATATAGGGAAAACTTGGATGAGACAACAAAAACCGAGCCGAGTGCCTGCGGGCACGACCATCGCGTCTCAGTTTTATCATGGAATCTAATGGGTGCTGCCAGCCGCGCCACCAGCAGCCGGTGGTTTCTCCAACCAGTTGTGCAACAAGAAATCGACGATCAACTTGAGCTCGACGTCGCTCAATTGGCCGCCAAACCCCGGCATGGCATTATGACTGCCATAAAACCGCTTGTCGCCAGGATTGATCAGGAAGTCGCGCAGCCAGGCGGCCGATCCGTAGCCTGTCAGGTCCGGCGCTCCGGTGGCAATCTGGGCACTCGAGCCTTCGAAGAGCCCCTCGGGATCCGGCGAAACCTTCATGGCATGGCAATCGTAGCAGGCCGTTACGCCATCCTTTCCTTCGGCGAACAGCTTCTGACCAGCGCTGACTAACGTCTGATCGACCGGGCCGCGAAGCTTGTGTTCGCTCAGACTCGCCAGGAATTCCACGATCGTATTGAGTTCTGCAGCGGTGAGCTTACCCGACGTCACACATTCGGCCACCCATTGCGCCATCTCCCCTTTCGTGAACCGTTCACCAACTTCTGGTACCCGGGCCGTCGCTCCGAAGTTCTTCTCTCCGGCGGGATCGGTCAGAATCGAATGGATCCACTCGCGCGTTCCGAACGTGGCCAGGTCGGCGGCCGTGGCCGGTTCGGCCGAGACGCGCCCCACACCATCATGCCCGGCATACCGGTGACAACTGGCGCATTTGGCAGCAAACAGCGCGGCACCCCGAGTTTTCGGATCATCTCGCAAGAGCTGCACGGCGCCCGCCGGGCCAATACCCTGGAGTTCGGCAAGTTCCTTGACCCGCTCCGCTTTGGTCTCCGCATCAGCGACGGCCCAGCGATAATCCGTGTTGCCTGAATCTTCTCGAATCGCCAGGCCAGTCAAGATGACTACGCCCAGAATAATGCCGCCCATAAACGCCACGTTGAACGAATGTCCCAGCTTCCAACGCCCGAGGATGGGCATGAGCGCCAGAATCGTCAGGATCACGCCGGGAATCAGCATCGCCCCAATGACTTCACTTTCACCGGGGAAATACTTCAGCATCTGAAACAGAAACAGGAAGTACCATTCGGGTCGAGCGGCCGAATAGTTCTCAGTGGCATCGGCCGGTGCCCCCAACTCAGCACCGCCGTGAGGTCCTACCCCGTGGTACATCACCAGGAACAACACAGTCGCGAGAACAGCCAGGCACGCCACGCCGTCTTTCAACACCTGATCGGGCCAAAACGTCGAATCGGGCTTGTGAATCGGATCAGGCACGGTCAGCCCATGCCGCCGGAAGACGTACATGTGCAATGCGAGAAATCCGATCAACAACGCGGGCAACAACCCCGCATGGAGCGCAAAAAACCGGGTCAAGGTGTGGTGGCCGTAGTTCGGACCACCCACGGCCAGGGTTTGCACCTGCTCGCCCACCACGGGGGTAATCCCGGCGATGTTCGTAGCCACCTTAGTTGCCCAGTAACCTTTCTGATCCCAGGGGAGCAGATACCCAGTCAGCGACAGCCCCAGCACGATTTTCATCAGGATGAGGCCAAGCCAGAAATTGACCTCGCGCGGAGCTTTGTACGCCCCATCAATGATCACCTGCAGCAGATGAATGACCAGCAGCACCACCATGGCCTGGGCAGTGAAGTGGTGAATGCCGCGTAGCATCCAGCCCAATTGCATCTCATGCTGGATGTAGTACACGCTCTCCCAGGCCGTCTGCGAACTGGGGCTGTAACTCATCCACAGAAACAGTCCGGTGATCAACTGTGTGACGAATGTGAACACCAGCGTACTGCCCCAGACGTAACGCCAGCGGGCGCCGCCAGGAACGCGTTCGTACAAGGCTTCGTGCATCAGGCTGCGATAACCGGTCCGACTATCGAGCCATTCGAGAAGGAGGCGTGTCATGCGGGATGTTTCTCTTTTTCACCAGTCTTGAAGTCCTGATATTTCACCCAGACCGCACCGTTCGTATCGACTTTGACCTCCAGCGAATCGAGGTCGCGGGCACTGGGGCTGTCCGGTGCCCGGGTCCCGTCCGCCGTAAACGAACTATTGTGGCAGGGGCAATGATACGCCTTTTTCGCCGGGCGCCAGTCAACGGCGCAACCGGCATGTGGACACGTCAGATTAAACGCCAGAATCTTGCCGTCGTCACCTTTGGTCAGGTAAACCGATCCAATCGCATCCTTCGGGAACGTATTCCAGGCGTCTTTTCGGTCGGCAATGATCTTGAAGGCCTGTGGCACGGCCGACAGCGAGTCGAGATGGGCGACCTTGTAGAAGCCTTCTTCGCTGCCGCTGGGTGCCAGCTTGTCTTTGACCGACTTTCGCAACGGATTCAGAAAAGTGGCTAACCCGGCGGCCAGCGGAACCAGGCCGGTCAGGCCCCCGACTACCACGGCGGCCAATTGGGCCACAAAATTCCGGCGTGGTTCGGGAGGCACGAGATAATCGGGAGTCGTAGGTCCCGCATCACTCTCTGGGGGCTGCGACATGCAGTTCCTCTTCAAAACTGTGGGTGAAACGTCTGGGGAGACCACTTGACCGCTGAGTTGCGGATACAATTTCCACGCAGAACAGGTCAAGACATCGGTTTGTCACACGTCGAGTGTCGGCGCCGTTCAGCGAAACAGCGCTTTCATGGCAGGCAGGATTTTTGCTTGAGCATCAGCCAGAGGACCTGGCAGGATGGCTCCCGCGGCTTGTTTGTGTCCTCCGCCACCGAAACTTCCTGCGATGCTTGAGACATCGAGGTGACTGCGACTGCGGAGGCTCGCTTTGATGTTTCCGTTGGTCTGTTCAATCAGGATGAACGAGGCTTCCACGCCCGCGATC
>JAFEBR010000403.1 GCA_018242565.1 Planctomycetota bacterium
ATGGAGTTTCGTTTCATCAGCATGGGTTGATAGATTACAAAGTCTGTGTCCGGGGTTCGAGTGTCCACCAGGAATTCCGCGGTCGGGCTGCGGGCCGCAGGCGAAACCCCGGTTGAAAGGCACACGTTGCCTCGGAACCTGCTGCTGAAATCTCATATTTGTGTGGCAGGCGACGCCCGCCACGAGCCGCAGGTGTAAGGAGCAATGGACTCTGATTGGGCCGGGGTTCGGGGATCTCCCGATATCTGTCGGCTGGCGCCAGCCGACTCGCGGAAAGGTGCGTTTTTTTTCGATCGGGTGGTCCGCCGTCACCAGGCCAGAAGTTCAATTTCCGTAATGTGCCAGAGCCGGGCGACTGCGCCTCACATTTCGACCGGCGAACACGTACAATTCGAGGTAATCGAGACGAAAGTCCCACAATTCCCGAGGACCGAGTTGCGGCAGGGCGGCCCCCCGGGAGGCCGTCGCACAGAATCAGGAGTCAGTTTTCGATGGCGGAGCAATTGGGGCCCTTTCTGTTGGACAAGAAGCTGGGCGGCGGCGGCATGGGCGTTGTCTACCGCGCGACCTATATCAAAACTGGCAAGATCGTTGCGCTGAAACTGCTGGCGGAAGAGTCGGCTCTGAAGCCGAAAAACGTGGCCCGTTTCGAGCGTGAACTCGCGATTCTGCAAAAGCTGAAGCATCCCCACATTGTTCGCTGTTACTGGGGGGGCAAGCTGGAAGACAAGCACGCGATGGCCATGGAGTTGCTCGATGGGGGAACTCTGGCCGATGAATTGAAAAAGCGGGGGCGCATCCCCTGGGAAGAAGTGATCCGGATTGGCCGACAGATTTGTGCGGCGCTCGAATGTGCACATTCGCACGGCATCATTCATCGTGACCTCAAGCCGTCGAATGTGCTGTTGGCGAAGGATGGGACGATCAAGCTGGCGGATTTCGGTATCGCACGCGACAACGATGCCACGGCGTTAACCGCTGCCGGTAAGACGGTGGGCACGTTTGCCTACATGCCTCCTGAGCAGATTCGCGGTGATCGTGAGTTGACGGCCAAGGCCGATTTGTATGCGTTGGGATGCATGTTGTTTGAATTGCTTACCGGTTCGCCACCCTTCGATGGTCAGTCGGCGGGTGAACTGTTGATGCAGCACATGGAAAAAAAACCGGGGCGGGTGTCTGCTTCCGCTCTCGATTGCCCCGTCTGGTTCGACGCCGTCTTGTTGCAATTGCTCGAAAAAGACCCCGAGAAACGGCCGCGCGATGCCCAGGCCGTGGCGATGGCCTTGTCGGAAGTCCAGACCAAGGTCGAACAACAGGTGAGTGTTGTCACTCATGCCGCCAGCGGCATGCCGACCGGCATCAACATGACGACGGATGGCGACGAAGCTCGCAAGCTCTTGAAAAAGAAGAAGTCCAAAAAAGGGGAGTCGGGGCCGATCTACGAACGGACCTGGTTTCTTGTGCTGTGCCTGGCGCCCGTGATTGGACTGCTGGCCTGGACCTTCTGGCCCAAGAGCGAAGACACACTCTTGGCGAAGGCCCGCCTGTTGATGGAAAGTGATGACCCGCTCGAATGGAATCGAGCCCACGACCTGTATCTGGTCGAACTGCAGCAGCGCTTTCCGAATGGCAAATCGGCGCCCTTTGTCGCCGAGGCGATCGACAGGATTCAGATGCGGAAAGCTGAGGATGTCCTGAAGAATCGCATGCGTTTGGGTAAAGACCTGACGAGCGAGGGGGAGCGGTTGTACGCTCAGGCCAGCAAGTACGAACAGTTCGGTGACCGCGTGACGGCACTGGAAATGTACAACAGCATGATCCATTTGCTGGGGGAAGATTCCGAGGCCCGGCCGTTTGTGAATCTGGCGCGCCGGCAGAAGGCGCAAATTGAATCTGCAAGTGATGGCACACCCGACAAGGTCAAACTCGTTACCGAGGCATTGAAGAAGGCCGACGAACTTTACCAGTCAGGGCAGGTCGTGGAAGCCAATAAGAAGTGGACGAGCATCGTTTCGCTGTATGAGCAGAATCGGGAGTTCGCTCCGTTGGTCAAACGGGCCCGCAAGCGTCTGGCAAAGAACTTCGAACCAGACGACGAAGAGACACCGGCCGAGCAATAGCCGGTTGCACGTCGCAGGGCAGCGGCGCCAAGTTACTCAACCGGACTTTCGGCGCTGCCGCGGGGGAGTTTCCAGTGCTCTCGGTCGGCGTCACTCAGCAAGCCGCGAAACATGATTTCGAGGTAAGCGGAGTACTGCTCGTCGAGCGAAACCGATCGGCCCAGGAAGCGATTCGTGAACATGGCTCCGTAGAGAGAACTGCCGATGGTGTCAGTGATGCGTTCCACTGGCAGGTCGGAACGCAGGCGGCCCGTGGCAATCAATTCTTGATACAGGCTTTGCCAGTAACCGATGTTCGCCGCCCGGTATTCGAAATAGGTCGACTTCTTGCGATCGCGGAAGATGGCCCGCTCCTGAATCAGAAGTTCCACGTATTCGGGGTGCTCTTCGAAAAACACCAGGTAGGCGCGAATGGCCACGAGAATGCGTTCGAGGGGATCAGTCACCGTCTCGGCCGCCGCCCGCACCGTCTGCTGCATCCAACTCATGCCCCAGTCGACGCAGGCGAAGAACAGCTCCTGCTTTCCGGGAAAATACAGATAGAGGGTTCCTTTGGCGATGCCGGCTTCCGCGGCGACTCGCTCCATTTCGCAGTTCGCGTAGCCTTCTTGCGCAAAAAGACGCGCGGCGCACTCGGCAATCGACTGTCGTTTCTGTACACGCCGGTCCGACGATGTCGAGTCGGTCTCGATCGCTCTCGCTGATTCGTTCATGAACGGTATCTCAGATTCCGCTGGGCCAGTTCCCATTGAAAGCCGTGACGAGGTGTCTATAATCAAACTTGATGAATATGACTGACTGGTCAGTCATATTCTAGGCGATCGAATCAAAACTTGCAGCGGCAGGCCGCTGAATTCTCTGGATTTCTGCACACATCGTGATGAAACAAGGTTTGGTAGCTATGGTCGGGGCAGTTCAGGACCGTCATGCTGTCCGGTGGCAGAGGCACCTGTGGGGAACGGCCTGGCTGAGCAGTTCTCGCGGAACATCCCGACTGCTGATGGCTTTAATCTGTACGCTGTGGGCCGCCGGCTGTCAGAAAGAAAAGCCCAAAGAGGCAGAAGCCAAACCTCCGGAGATCTTCTTTGAGCAACCCGAATCGCAACTCGTTACGGACGAAGAGACGTTCACCGGCATTATGGTCGCCGTAAACACGATCGAGATTCGGGCTCGGGTCAGTGGATACCTCGAAAAAGTGTTCTTCAACGATGGCGATCTGGTGACCGAGGGCTCCCCACTGTTCGAAATCGACGAACGCCCCTATCGCGCCGAAATGGATCGTTCGATTGCCACTCTCGCCCAGGCAAAATCGCACCTGGAACGGCTCAAGCGACAGGAAGAACGGGCCAACCAGTTGTTTGAGCGAAAGTCCATTTCGGAAGAACAGTTGGATCAGGCGCGCTTTGATCGGGCTGAGGCGGCCGCCGAGGTGGACGCCGCCCTGGCCAGCCGGGAAACCGCCGAATTGAACCTCAATTTCACGAAGATCAATTCGAAGATCACCGGACGGATCGGTCGCCGGTTGGTGGATCCCGGCAACCTGGTCCAGGCCGATGTGACCCCGCTGACGACGGTCGTGTCTCTCGACCCGATTTATGCCTACTTCGATGTCGACGAGAGGACGCTGCTGCGTTTGCGACGAATTATGGAAGCCGAACACGCGACGGCGGCTTTGAGTTCTGAGGTTTCTGTCGAGGTGACTTTGGCCGACGAAGGGACGGCCCCCATGTGGGGGCACATCAACTTCCTCGATAACCAGGTCGACCCGGCCACTGGAACCTTGCGCGCCCGGGCGGTCGTTGACAATCCCAGCGGGTTACTCTCTCCCGGATTATTCGTACGGTTGCGCGTGCCGATTGGTTCGCCGCAGAAGGTGCTGCTGGTGCACGAAGAGGCGCTGCAGTCCGATCAGGGGCAACGGTTTGTGTGGGTGCTCGATGACGAAGATCGAGCGGTCTACCGGCAGGTCAAAATCGGTAAACAAAAGGGAGACAAACGCATCATTCTGGATGGCTTGGCCACCGACAATCGGGTTGTGGTCAAGGGGGTGCAGCGCGTCCGCCGGAACAAGAAGGTCACTCCGCAGTTGCTGGCTCCCGGGTCGGCTATTGCCGCGAGCGGGAATGCAACGCCCGCACCGGCGGCAACCACGGAATCGCCGGCACCTGCCGAGTCGCCGGTGACGTCGCCAGCCACCGTTGAGCCGACGTCGACCAAAGCAAACGCTCAATCGTCCCCCGATTCGCCATCGAAAAACTGAACTCGACGTTGCCAATGTGGCTTCGTTCGGATGCGTGCGCAGCTTAAGTGATCTGCAGTTCTTTCAGGCTCGACAGTCATGTTTTCACGATTCTTTATTGATCGGCCGATTTTCGCCTCGGTCCTGTCGATCGTGATTACCCTGGCCGGTGCGATCGCCGCTTTTCAGTTGCCTCTGGCACAGTATCCACCGGTCACGCCCCCGACCGTCCAATTCGACTGCAACTACCCGGGCGCCAGCGCGCAAGTTGTGGCCCAGACGGTGGCTGCTCCGATCGAGCAGCAGGTGAATGGCGTCGAAAACATGCTATACATGTCGTCGCAATGTACCAGCGACGGTTCGTACACCTTGACGGTGACATTCGAAACGGGTGTCGATCTGGATCTCGCCCAGGTCCTGGTGCAGAACCGACTGGCGCTCGCCATGCCGCAATTGCCGGCAGTGGTCCGCCAGGCGGGCGTCAGTACGCGAAAGCGATCTCCCGAACTGCTCATGACCGTCAGCATGAGTTCGCCGAGCATTGATGGCAAACCGCCGCGGTATGACCAGTTGTATCTGAGTAACTACGCTCTCACCAAACTGCGTGATGAAATTTCGCGGTTGCCAGGTATCAGCGAGATCATTCTGTTTGGCCAGCGGGACTACAGCATGCGCATCTGGCTGGACCCCGACAAACTGGCGGTGCGCGGGTTGGCCGTGACCGATGTCATTGCTGCAGTTCGCGAGCAGAACCTGGCGATTTCTCCGGGGCAGATGGGGCAGCCTCCGTCGATCTCAGGCCAGCCGCTGCAGATTCCGCTCTCTCTATTGGGCCGACTTCGCGAACCGGAAGAGTTCGCCGACATCATTGTCCGTGCCACATCCGATGGACGAAAAATCCGCATCCGCGACCTGGGGCATGTGGAGATGTCGGCGAAAAGCCAGGATGTCAGTAATCGGTTTGATGGCAAGCCCACGGTGGGGCTGGCGGTATTCATGCTGGCCGATGCCAACGCCCTGAACACGGCGGATGCCGTCAAAGCCAAAATGGAAGAGCTGTCGGCAGACTTCCCGGAAGGGATGGTCTATGAAATCGGTTACGACACGACTCCGTTCATTCGTGAGTCCATTCTGGAAGTCTTCAAATCGCTGCTGGATGCGATTGTGCTGGTGGCGCTGGTCGTTCTCATCTTTCTGCAGGGGTGGCGGGCTGCCATCATTCCGTTGATTGCTGTCCCTGTCGCGATCAGTGGGACATTCGCCGTCATGGCGGTGGCTGGATTCAGTATCAACAATCTGACCCTGTTCGGTCTGGTTCTGGCCATTGGGATTGTGGTTGACGATGCCATTGTTGTCGTGGAATCGGTCGAGCATCATATCGAAAACGGCCTGCCTCCCCGCGCGGCAGCGTTCAAGGCGATGGATGAAGTGTCGGGGCCGGTAATCGCCGTGGGGCTGGTTTTGAGTGCGGTGTTTATCCCGTGTGCGTTCCTGTCAGGCATCGTCGGACAGTTTTTCCGCCAGTTTGCACTCACCATTGCCGTGTCGACGGTCATTTCGACGTTCAACTCGTTGACGCTGAGTCCGGCATTGGCAGCGCTGTTGTTGAAACCCAGAAACGCCAAGCGCGATTGGCTGACGCGCAGCCTGGATTTCCTGTTGGGCTGGTTGTTTAGCGCTTTCAATCTCAGCTTCCGCTGGTCGACCAGGATGTACACCCGATTCGTCGGTGCGTTGCTCCGCGTCCCCGCGATTGTGCTGGTGCTGTATGCGGGCCTGGTGGGGCTGACCTGGTGGGGATTCGGGCAATTACCGACCGGTTTTATTCCCATCCAGGACAAGGGGTATCTCGTCGCCAGCATTCAGTTGCCCGATTCGTCATCGGCCCTGCGAACCCGCGATGTGATGTCGAAGATTGAACGGATCGCCAATGAAACGCCGGGGGTGAAAAATGTGAATGCCGTGGCCGGCAACTCGTTCATGCTGAGCGCCTACGGTTCCAACTTCGGCTCGATGTTCATCATTCTCGATAACTTTGATCAGCGTCGGGCACCCGAACTGTACGCCGATGAGATCATCGGCAAGTTGAAGAAACGCTACGCCTCGGAAGTTCCCGAAGCGATCGTGAACGTCTTTCCGCCACCGGCCGTCTCGGGATTGGGCCGTTCGGGGGGATTCAAACTGATGGTGCAGGACCGAGGCGATGTGGGGCTCAACGAACTGCAGCAGCACACCGACAATCTGGTGGATCAGGGGAATGCCCAGAAGAACCGCGTTTCGGGTTTATTCACGGTCTTCAACGCGAACTCGCCGCAGTTGTTCGCCGACGTGGATCGCGAGAAATGCCTCAAGGAAGGCGTGAGCCTTGCGGACGTCTTTTCGACGCTGCAGGCCTATCTGGGGTCGTTGTACGTCAACGATTTCAACAAATTTGGCCGGACCTGGCAGGTGGTGGTACAGGCCGATCAGACTTACCGCAACGAGGTGGGGGACGTCAAAAAACTCCGCGTGCGAAATTCCCATGGCCAGATGGTGCCATTGGGGACGCTGGTGGATGTCCGCATGATCGGCGGTCCGCTGGTGTTGACCCGTTACAACATGTATCCGGCTGCTGCGATTCAGGGAAACGCGGTCAGCGGTGTGAGCACGGGACAAGCCATTCGCACCATGGAAGAGATTGCCCGCCGTGAATTTCCCAGTTCGGTCGGATTTGAATGGACGGAAATTGCGTACCTGGAAACACGCGCCGCCGACACGGCCTTGCTTGTATTTGGTTTGTCAGTGGCCGGGGTCTTTCTGGTCTTGGCGGCGTTGTACGAAAGCTGGTCGCTGCCTCTGGCCGTCATTCTCGTCGTGCCCATGTGTGTTCTCAGTTCTTTGGCCGGGGTCTGGCTGGCAAAAATGGACATTAACATTTTCACCCAGATCGGATTTGTCGTCCTCATCGGACTGGCCAGCAAGAACGCGATTCTGATTGTTGAGTTCGCGAAGGCCCGGCGGGAGGAAGGTCAGGAATGCCGGACCGCGACGCTGCAGGCCTGCGAGTTGCGATTGCGCCCGATCATGATGACCTCGTTCGCGTTCATCCTGGGTGTGGTGCCGCTGGTGCGGGCCCACGGTGCCGGTGCCGAGATGCGACGAACGCTGGGAACGGCCGTATTCAGTGGCATGCTCGGAGTGACCTTGTTCGGAATTTTACTGACCCCGGTCTTCTTTTTCGTGATCGACCGCCTGGCCGGTCGTCGACTGTTCTCCGGCGGTCCCTTTCATCGACTGGGAGTGATCGCGCTCGATTTTCTCAGTCTGCGAAGTGTGCGGCGGTGGTCCAAAGCGGCCTGGACTCGCCGGTCGTCCGGAGCGCGGATGGGGGGACAAGTGCCGTCCGAGTCGATCGTCCCCCAGGCGGGCAGCCGGTTGAATTGCGCGTCTCATGCGGATGCCTTGTCAGTCGACACACTTGCGAATCGCGGTGGCGGGCCGGTCGACAGTCCGCTGGTTGTCAGTCCGGTGGGCGAAAACCCGCTGCCTCGAGCCACGCCCGACGGATAAGGCCTGGCCAATCAGAGAGGCAATCATCGGATTCGTCGGTTTGTGAAATTCCTGTGGCGTTCAGACTATGTTTTCTCGGTTTTTTATTGATCGTCCCATTTTTGCGTCGGTGTTGTCGATTGTGATCACGCTGGCGGGGGGGATCGCGCTGCGGACCTTGCCGGTCACGCAATATCCGGAAATCACGCCTCCCACGGTCGAGGTGTCGGCCGTTTATCCAGGCGCCAATTCGCAGGTTGTGGCCGATACCGTCGCTGCGCCGATCGAACAGCAGGTCAACGGCGTCGAAGACATGATGTACATGTCGTCGCAGTGCACCAATGACGGCGTATACCGGTTGACCGTAACCTTTCAGCCGGGAACCGATCTGAATCTGGCCCAGGTGCTCGTACAGAACCGGGTGGCGCTTGCCCAGCCGATCTTGCCCCAACTGGTGACTCGCCGGGGCGTCACAGTGAAGAAGAAATCGCCCAGCGTCTTGATGATCGTCAACTTGTTCTCTCCCGATGAGTCGCATGACAATCTGTACTTGAGCAACTACGCCACGATCCAGTTGCGGGATGAATTGTCGCGTCTGGCCGGCGTGGGCGATATTTCGTTTCTCGGTCAACGCGATTACAGCATGCGGGTCTGGCTCGATCCCGAACGGATGTCGGTGCGTGGTTTGTCGGCGACCGACGTGGTCTCGGCGATCGAACAGCAGAATGCCCAGGTCGCCGCGGGTCAGATTGGTCAACCACCGGCTCCGAAAGGTCAGGTCTTCCAATACACGATGAGTACCCTCGGTCGGCTGACCGAGGATGAACAGTTCGACGAGATGATTCTACGGACCGGTGGCGACGGGCGCATCATTCGCATCCGAGACGTCGCCAAGGCCGAACTGGGGGCGCTGGGCTATGACCAGGTCTGTACCCTGGATGGCAAGCCTTCGGTCGCCTTGTCGGTGTATCAACTCCCCGGATCCAACGCGCTCGACACGGCCAGTTCCGTCAAACAGAAAATGGAAGAGCTCAAGGTCCGGTTCCCCGCCGGGCTCGATTATTCCATCGTCTACGACACCACTCCGTTCATTCAAGAGTCGGTGAACGAGGTGTTTCATTCGCTGCGCGATGCGATCATTCTGGTTTCGGTGGTGGTGCTGGTGTTTCTGCAGGGCTGGCGGGCGGCGGTGATTCCGCTCGTCGCAGTGCCGGTGGCCATTGTGGGAACATTCGCGGCGATGGCCGCCGTGGGGTTCAGCCTGAATACGCTGACGTTGTTCGGACTGGTGCTGGCGATCGGGATTGTTGTCGATGACGCGATCGTGGTCGTCGAGGCGGTGGAGCACCACATTGAAGAAGGAATGCAGCCTCGCGACGCGGCGATTCAGGCCATGGACGAAGTTTCGGGGCCTGTGATCGCGGTCGGTCTGGTTTTGTCGGCGGTGTTCGTCCCCTGTGCCTTCATCTCGGGGATTGTGGGGCAGTTCTTTCGACAGTTCGCGCTGACCATCGCGATTTCCACTTTGATCTCGGCGTTCAACTCGTTGACCCTCAGCCCGGCTTTGGCTGTCTTGTTGTTGAAACCCCGCTCACACGGGCACAGTGAAGCGATTCCCCGTTTCGGCTACATGGTGGCATGCGGCTGGGGAGCCTGGCTCTGGGGGACTCCGTGGCTGTCGCGTCTGCAGGCCGAGTATGCACCGGACTGGCCGGCTGCCTGGAAGGTGGGGCTGCCCTGGGGAGCGGCGCTGCTGGGCGTACTGGCGGGTTGGTTTCTGTCTCGACCGCTCAATGGCTGCCTGGGACTCTTCTTTCGGGGGTTCAATCGGTGGTTTACCTGGGTGACAAATCTCTATGTCGGCGGCGTCGGATTATTACTGCGAGTCAGTCTCGTGTCGCTCATCATTTATGGCGGCTTGTTGTATGCGACCTACGATCAGTTCAGTCGGACACCCAGCGGGTTCATTCCGGCGCAGGACAAAGGTTACCTGCTGGTCGACGTTCGGCTTCCCGACTCGGCCTCCCCCGACCGGACGATCGAGGTGATCCACCAGTTTGAAGAGATGGCTGGCAAAGCCTCGGGTGTGAATCATACGGTGGCGATTGCCGGCCAGTCGGTTCTGCTCAACGCCAATGCGGCCAACTTCGGAACAATGTACCTGATGCTCGATGAATTTGAGCGACGGCGCGGTTCCGATCTGACCAGCGATGCGATCGCGGCCCGGTTGAAGCAGCAATTTGATGAGGATGTTCAAGACGGCGTCGTGAACGTGCTGGGGGCTCCTCCCATTGACGGGCTGGGGACCGCTGGCGGTTTTCGGATTGTGATCGAAGACCGCGGATCGGGAGCCTTGGCGGGCCTGCAGAACGTCAGCCAGAATATCGTCGACGACGCGGGGAACGACGACACCCTGTCGAGCGTGTTCACCAGCTTTCGTGCCGACACCCCCTGGCTGTACCTCGATATCGATCGCACCGCTGCCAAGCAGATGGGTATCTCGATGGCCGAGGTGTTCAACTCGCTGCAGATCTATTTTGGTTCGTGGTACGTGAATGATTTCAACCGCTTCGGTCGCACCTGGCAGGTCAATGTGCAGGCCGATGCCAGGTTCCGCATGCAGAGTGAAGACCTGAAACGGCTGAAAGTTCGCAGTCAGCATGGCGATATGGTCCCCCTGGCAACGATTGCCTCCGTTCGCGAAATCAGCGGGCCCGTGATGCTGAATCGTTACAACCTGTATCCGGCGGCAATGATCAATGCGAATGCCGGCGCGGGGGTCAGTTCAGGAACGGCCATCGATCGGCTGAGCGAAATCTCTCAGCGCCATCTGGGCCCCTCGATGCATCCCGAATGGACTGAGTTGGCGTTTCTGCAGTTGAAAGCCGGCGATACGGCCATGTATGCGTTCATCCTGGCTGTAGTTCTCGTCTTCCTGGTGCTCGCCGCCCAGTATGAAAGCTGGTCACTGCCGCTGGCCGTCATTCTCGTGGTGCCCATGTGTCTGCTTTGCTCGATCGTGGGGGTGGTCGTGGCGCACATGGACATCAATATCTTCACGCAGATCGGGTTTGTTGTGCTGGTGGGATTGGCCTGCAAGAACGCCATTCTGATCGTTGAATTTGCCCGTTCACGCCACGAACAGGGAATCGATCGATTTCAGGCGACCATCGACGCCTGCCGGTTGCGACTGCGACCGATCATCATGACGTCTTTGGCGTTTATCTTTGGGGTGGTCCCCCTGGTCCTCGGGGAAGGGGCCGGGGCCGAAATGCGCCGGACACTGGGAACGGCTGTGTTTGCGGGCATGCTCGGCGTGACGATATTTGGCATCTTCCTGACCCCGGTCTTTTTCTATGTCATCCAGTGGCTGGCCGATTGGCAGGCAGGCGACTCTGCCGATTCCGTCGTGTAGCGGGCAGAGTTTACGGCTGTGAGTTGACCAATGCCGACGATGCCGTTGACCTCGGCCTCAAACCGGTTGCAGATCGCGTTGGGGCCTGAGTTCGTGAGGCCGTCACAGTTGCCGGGCTGGCGCAAAATGACACGGCCCAGATCCCGAACTGTGCCAGAGCCGTCTCGGCCCTTTCCCCGCGGTTCGGAATCGCATAATCTCTCGTCCCTCCGGTTGCCGGTCTGAAAGGTGTGTCCGGCTCTTGTTTTTTGTAAGGAATGTCTGCAGATGGCTGCGTTGTTACAGATCAAAGGCGCTTACAAAAGTTATGGCGAGCAAGTCCTGCTCGACGGCGCCGAAGCCACCCTGGTGGACGACGTCAAAGTCGGTTTTGTGGGCCGGAATGGGGCTGGCAAAAGTACGCTGCTGCGCGTCTTGCTGGGAGAAGAAGAACTCGATCGCGGTGAAATCGCACGGCATCCGAAATTGCGTCTGGGATATCTGCGTCAGCATGATCCGTTTCTGCCGGGAGAAACGGCGCTCGAATTCCTGATGCGGGACAGTGGCCAGCCCGACTGGAAATGCGGTGAAGTGGCCGGGCAATTTGAACTGAAGGGGGCTTATCTCGATGGCCCGCTCGCCAAGCTGTCGGGGGGCTGGCAGACGCGCGTCAAGTTGGCTGCACTGCTGCTGCATGAACCCAATCTGCTGCTGCTCGACGAACCGACGAACTTCCTCGACCTGCGTACGCAGATTCTGCTGGAACACTTTTTGAGAAATTACAAAGAGGCATGTCTGATCGTCTCACACGACCGTGCGTTTCTGGGGGCCACCTGCACGCACACGCTCGATCTGACGCGCGGCAAGCTGACGATGTACCCGGGTAAGATCGACGCGTTTCTGGAATATCAGCGGGAACGCCGCGAGCATGATGAGCGGTCGAATGCCGCTGTTCTGGCGAAACGTCGGCACTTGGAAGAGTTCATCGCCAAGAATCGGGCCCGCGCCAGCACCGCCACGCGTGCCAAATCCAAAAGTAAACAGCTCGATCGGTTGGAACTCAATGAGATTGCCAGCGATGAACCCACGGCACGCATTCGCGCACCGCTGGTCGAACCCCGTCAGGGGCCGGCGTTACGCTGCATCAACCTGGCCATTGGTTATCCGGAACGTCAAGTCGCAGCGGGAATTGACCTCGAAATCGATCATGGTTCGCGGGCCGCGATTGTCGGTGATAACGGCCAGGGCAAAACGACGTTTCTCCGCACGGTCGTCGATTCGCTGAAGCCTCTGGCGGGTGAAGTGCGCTGGGGATATGGCTGCCAGGTTGGAATTTATGCGCAGCACGTCTACACCAGCCTGCCGCAGAATTGGACGGTGATGCAATACCTGGAAGACACCGCCGCCCGCGGCACCAAAACCCAGGAGATTCTCGACCAGGCCGGCGCTCTGTTGTTTCGCGGGGATCACATCGAAAAGCCCATTTCCGTCTTGTCGGGCGGCGAGCGGGCCCGGTTGTGTATGGCTGGGTTGCTGCTGAGTCAGCACAACATCCTGGTTCTGGACGAACCGGGAAACCATCTCGATGTGGACACGGTCGAAGCTCTCGCCGAGGCCTTGATCGCGTACAAGGGGACCGTGATTTTCACCAGCCATGACCGGCATTTCCTGAAGCGCGTGGCGACCAGCATCATTGAAGTGCGCGATGCGCATGTCACGAATTATCGCGGCCAGTACGATGCGTATCTCTACGCTGTGAATCGCGAAATTGAAGAAGGCGAGCGCGAGCAGGCGGCCCGGATGTCGAAGGCCCCGCGCGCGGCGACGACTGCCGCGGCACCGCGGGCCAGTCGGCGGACGGAACGAGACATTCGCAAGGAACTCTCGACTGTCGAGAAAACCGTAGCCCGCCTCGACCAGGAAAAAAAGCAGGTTCTCGCCCGCATGCTGCAAACGACCGATGCAGCCGAGGCCCTGCGACTGCATAACGAATCCGAATCGCTGGGGCAGCAACTGGCCGCGGCGGAAGATCGCTGGTGTCAGCTCCAGGAAGAACTTGGTGAAGTCTGACAAGGCCCGCGGAGTTCACGGCGTATCTGCGGGTAACCGAAAGGTCCAGTCACCTGGGGCCTGACCAATTTTCCAATCCGCCGTGGCACCGTCGTCCACTCCGTCGGGCACCGACCGAGCCGGTAACGAAGACGCCGGAATCGATCGTCCAGCGCAAAAGCTCCGCCTGCGGTGCGTAATCATCGAGTGGAACGGCACCGATTCCAGAGGTCTGGCAGAGGGTGTGCAGACCGGGGGAATTGGATCGGGGCGTACGAATCCGTCGGGATTTGAGTACGATCAGGCATTGAGCGGCGGCCAGACGCCAACGCCGAATCCCTCCGCGCGAACCGCGTTGACTCAAGCAACGATTACATGGAGCTGATCTTGCCCCGGGGCGCAGTCCTGATTTCGAATTTCGCGTCCGAACCGCAGGACTTCCGAGAACTCCGGGGAGTTTGCCAACGATCCCGTGATTCGGTCCATCGGGGCAATGCAACCTGTGCGGGGCATGGCACCCAACGGGAGACGTGCGTCGAACGTAGGCGCTGGTCGTGGCAGTGAAAGGCTATTCCAGCGCGAGGCCATCCAGCCAGATCTGCAGGGGAGGGGCACCCCAGGAATCGAAGCCAATGGTCAGCCAGTTGACTGTTTCGAGGTCGGCCCCCTCCCGTTTCCATTTCGCGCTGCCAGCGAGGGGGACCTCAAAATAATACCAGCCTTCGCGGGCTTCGTTGAACGGAGGCGAGCTGAGGAAATCGCCCTGCGGAGTCAATTTCACGAATCGCTCGGCCGACTCATGCAGGGTGACGATCGGATTGGCATCCTGCCAGGCCGGCAGGTTCTCGTTGATGCCCTTGAACCAGAAGACGACCCGAGATTTTCCAGCGAGTGACCAGCGGGCTTGTTTCGCGGCCGGATAAGCCAGATTCAACCGAAAGCCTCCGTACGGTGACACGTGGGCATACAGTGACGACTTGCCGGCGATTTTCACTCGCTCATCGTTCGAAAATTTAACTCGCGATTGGGGATCGACCCACTCCCAGTCCGACGCCTGGCCTTCCGTGCCAATTTCGACGCTTTGTCCGACGACATACAGGTCACGCCAGGCAAGGTCCGACAGGACGCCATTGGTGACCGTCAGGCCGACACGGTAAAAGCCGGGCTTGTCGTAGACGTGGGGCGCTGGTTTCGCCGAGTTGGCTGTCGTTCCGTCGCCAAAATCCCACAGGTATGTTAACGCACGGCCGGAGGGATCGCGTGAAGAGCTGGCATCAAAAGCGAGGCTCTCGTGGATTTTGGCGGTGGTCGGGCCTGTCAACTGTGCACGGGGTGGCTGTTCTTTCAAGGCCAGGCCAGGACGCTGTGTCAGGCGCGAGACGTTACCGGCGTTCCAGAACTCGGCCACCGAGTTGTTTTCGAATACATTCGAGGCCACATCGATCCAGTCGGCGTGTTGAGCATAGATACCCCAGCGATTGTCACGAAAGGTATTCTGCTCAATGATCCAGTGATAGGCTTTGAATTTCTGGCCTTTGGAATCCAGGTCGCCGATCAAGGCGACCCCCGCTCCATTGTTCCCAACACAGGTGTTGCCGCGGACGATGGTGTGACTCGATGGGCCGAACATGAAGACGATTCCGGCGTGGCCACGGTCGGGTAAATGGGGCGAATTGTGGAAGCCCTCCAGCAGCCCATTGAACGATGCCTCGTTGTCGATTAACACCGTCTGATCCGAAGCTCCCAGCCAGAATCCGTAGCTGCTGTGATTGGCCTTATTGCGGATGTACGTATTCCGCGGCGACCAGGCTTCGACAGCGTTGTTGTTGGCGTAAGAGCAATCGTTCCCTTCGCAGAGATTGCCCGTACTGACCCACTGGTTGAGCACGCGAATGAAAATGCCGTCGCCGCCGTGGGTGCAGTCGTTTTCGATCAGGCGGTTGTCGTTTGATCCGCTTTCAATGAGCACCGACGTGGAGTCGCGGGCATGGACTTCCCCCGGATCTTTCCGCAGTCCGTAGCTCAGATTGTTTTTGCGGACCAGGTTGTCACACGCGTGCCAGAGCTTCAGGCAGGTGTTCGATGTGCGTGAAAAATCGTTCTCTTCCAGAACGTTCTGGTTGGAATCCACCAGAACACAGGCATCCCACACGCGGTTGGCCTTGTTCTTGACGAGTCGCGACTTCTGCACCCGTTCCAGCACGATTCCCCCACGACGGCCATTTTCTCCCCAGCCAAAGCTCGGGTCATGAAAATTGTCCGACAGGTTGCAGTTCTCGATCAGCCAGTTGCTGCCTTCGCTGACTTTCAGCCCCGTTTCCCAACCCTTGACGTTGACGTTTTTCAGCGTGACGTGGGAGACGCCCTCTCCCAGAACACCGACGCCCAGATAGTTCTTGGGATTGCCCGTCGTCGTGCCCACGATCCAGGCGCCCCGACCGTCGATCGTCACGTGCGAGGCCTTGATGACAAGGGGGCCGTATGTGGTTTGCGGATCAAGGGTCGTATCCGCGGTGATTTCCAGAGGCTCCGCGGCCTGTCCCTCTCCTGTTAAGAGGCTCAGCGTCAGGAAAATCGCGAGGAAAGAGAAGCGCACGATGATTGCTCCTGCCAGAAGTCCGGGATGGTCTGGCGGCATTGTATCGACCCTGTATGAGGCTGAACATCTTCGGTGGCAGCGCCTGGGTTCGGGCTTTTCAGCAGGCGTCTGGGGGGATGTAGCTGGGCGCGACACCCGGTTGCGGGTGGCGCCGGTTTGACACGTCGAGATGAACTCTGTGTAATTTTCCCGAGCCGTCGCTGTGTGAGAGCGGAATCTTTGATCCAGATGAAACGGTCTGCGTTGGCACTGACGGGCGACTTTGGTCCGCCCGGTTTCCTACCACTCAGCTTGAAAGCGGCACAGAATGTTCAACAGACATTCCTCTCCCATCGTGCGATTCGTGGTCCTGGGCCTTGTGGCGCTGAGTCCCGTGGCTCTTTGTAGCCCGTTGGCTTATTGTGCGGACCTGCCGACTCGAACGATCGATCTCGGGGACGGCGTCCAGATTGAGTTCATTCTCGTGCCCGCGGGCAGTTTCACGCAGGGATCAGCGAGTACCGAGCCAGATCGCAATGCCGATGAGTCTTCCCGGCAGGTGACCCTCAGCGAACCGTTTTATCTCGCCAAAACCGAAATCACGCGTCGACAGTTCGCCCGTTTCGTGGCGGCGACTCGATATCAGACTGAGTCCGAAAAAGGGCCTTCGGGCGGGTTTGGGCTCGAGAATGGCAACCTTGTGCAGAAAGGCCCCTACAACTGGCGCAATCCCGGGTTTAGTCAGACCGATGACCATCACGTCGTGCTCGTCACCTGGA
>JAFEBR010000404.1 GCA_018242565.1 Planctomycetota bacterium
CGGGGCGGCCCCGTTGGCCTTGCTTTCGCCATGGTACCGCAAATCAACGGTCACGACGGCAAATCCCTTCGATTGCAGGGCCTGGGCGATGCCCCCGTCCTGCTCCCAGACGAAGCGGTTGCCATCTTTCATATGCAGCAACACGACCACCGCGGCGTCTTTGGTCGACTCGGCGGGCGAGCGGTAATACCGGATGTGGATGTTGAACCCATCGTCGGCCGAGAGGACGTGCGATTCGGGGGCCGGCACATCCGACTGAGCTGCTTTTTGCAGCGCAGCCCGACCGACGCTCGACGGAATCAACGAGACGGCGGCCGCCAGTCCCCCCAACACAGCGAAGATCCCAATGTGGGAAAAACCACTCCAGCGCGCGCGTCGCATAATCCTCTCCGGGAAGACTCGAGTTTTCAGCTACGTCGTTATTCTATAGCAGCCGAGAACTTGCGAAAAGTCAGAATTTGATTCGTAGGAACCTGTCGCCAGAGTTGTTATCTTCGAAGTATGTCTACGGCCACCGAATTCTCTGGGCTGATCGGTATCGATCTGGGAACGACCTACTCGTGCGTCGCCCGCTTGTCTCGCGAGGGCATCCCGCAGACGATTCCCAATCGCGAAGGAGAGTTGACCACCCCCAGCGTGCTGATGGTCGAAGACCAGATGGTCGTCGTGGGGCGGGAAGCCAAGCGCAGCGAATGTGTCTACCCCGACCGCACCGCCATTTGCGTCAAGCGGGACATGGGGGGGGCCCGTTACTCACGCAGCCTCGCGGGGCAGGAGTATCGCCCCGAAATTCTGTCGGCCATGATCCTGAAACGCATCAAAACCGACGTCGAGTCGCGGTTTGGACCGGTCCAGCATGCGGTGATCACGGTCCCCGCGTATTTCGACGACACCCGCCGGAAGGCCACGCAAGACGCCGGCCGGATTGCCGGTCTGAATGTGCTCGACATCATCAACGAACCGACGGCGGCCGCTTTGGCGTTCGCCTTTGAGTCGCATCGTCGCCGCAATTCACATTTCGAGGCGTTTGCCCGGCAGGCGGTCGATTCCCCCACGACCGCTTTAGTCTATGACCTCGGGGGGGGGACCTTCGATGTCTCGATCGTCCGCTTTGCCCACGACCGGTTCGAAACACTGGCGACTGATGGCGATGTTCGCCTGGGGGGCCGCGATTGGGACGAACGGCTGGTCACGTATCTGGCGGAACAATTTCGCACGGCGCATGGCAGCGACCCGCGTGATGACCCGCAGTCGCTGGCTTTTCTGTATCAGGAAGCCGAGAAGGTCAAGCATGCCCTGTCGGTGCGGACCGCCACACGGGTGCTGGTATCGCACGACGGACAGCGTCTGTCGCTCGATCTGACGCGCCGACAGTTCGATGACCTGACCGCCGACCTGGTCCTGCGGACTGAAACCACGACCGAACTCGTCCTCGACAGCGCGGGGCTGACCTGGAGCCAGATCGACCGCGTGCTGATGGTGGGGGGCATGACGCGCGTGCCGCACATCCGCGAGATGATCCAGCGCATCTCCGGCAAGGAACCAGATTGCAGCTTGCCCGCCGACGAAGTGGTCGCCCAGGGGGCCGCCCTGCATGGAGGCATCCTGCTGGCCCGGATGGCCAAGGGGAAAGGGTCGATCAACGACAGCGCGCTGGGTCTGTGGGTGGAATTCGAGTCGATCGACGTGAATTCGCACAGCCTGGGGATCGCCGTGCGGCGGCCCGATGGCGGGTACGCGAACAGCATTCTGATCCCCAAGAACACGCCATTGCCGGTGGAACGATCGCGGACCTATCACACGAGTGCTCCGAACCAGCGCCAGGTGCGGGTGCGGATCCTCGAAGGCGAAGCCTACGAAGCGGAGGCGTGCGTGCAGATCGGGGAATTTGTTCTGGGGGGCCTGCCCGCCGATCTGCCCGAGCGGTCACCCATCGAAATCGTCTGCCGCTACACCAGCGACGGACGGATTTCCGTCCAGGGACGGCACCCGAATACCGGGTTGCTGGCCGAAACGACGCTCGTCTCGCAAGGTCGGCTCAACGACGCCGAACTGCGGGAAGAAGCCCGAAAAATCGGCCTGCTCGAGATTGTGTAGACGAACCGCGGCATACGCCGTATCGTCTGGCTCGGACTCGAACGGTCGCCTGGCTCCTCGCGCCCCGCGACTTCACTTTGACGAGAAGGTTTTGATGATGCCCCCTCGCGGGTTGATTATTACGGGAACCGACACCGGTGTCGGGAAGACGTACATTGCCGCCGAGATCCTGCGGGCCGTACGCGAGACGGGCCGGCGCGTCGGTGCGTACAAACCGGTCGTCTCGGGAGCCCGGCAGACACCCGAGGGCCCGGTCTGGGATGATATTGAGATTTTAAAAGAGGCCTTGGGGCGTAAGGTTCCCGATGAGCAGGTCGCGCCGCAGCGGTTCCTGGCTCCGTTGGCTCCGCCGGTCGCCGCCCGCCTGGAAGGGCGCAGCGTCGATACCGCGCTGCTGCGTCGCGGCATTGAACCGTGGCTCGAACAGGCCGACTTCATTGTCGTGGAAGGGGCGGGCGGGTTGCTTTCGCCGCTGACCGAGACCGAGACGCTGGCGGATGTCGCCCGCGACTTGAAATGGCCGTTGCTTCTGGTGGCCCGATTATCGTTGGGAACGATCAACCATACGCTGCTGACCCTCGAGGCCGCCGCCCGACGCAACCTGCCGGTTGCGGGAGTGGTGCTCAACGAGTCGGTTCCCGCCGACCCGCACGACATTTCCCCGACGACGAATCCTCCGGAACTGCAGCAGCGGTGTGCGGTGCCGGTGCTCGGTGTGGTGCGACACAATCCCGCGGGAGGCTTGCTTCACGAGTCCCCCCTCTACAAAATAGCGTGGTGGGAACTTGCGGGGCGCTGGCAGGGTGTTTAGCACGAGGCGGAGAGAACGACTGTGGCTGAACTGATTTGCGGGAAATGTCACGGCACGTTCGAAATGGCTGATTCGACGGCACCGAACGCCTGCCCGCACTGTGGTTCCCTCCCCTTCGGCGACAATCTGCCCGAGAATGAAATGGCGACCATCGCGGAGTTCCCGGGTGGTGCCTTTCACGAACCCGAGACGTGGCCGACGGGGAACACCTCCGAAGAGGCCGGGATGGCGACCGAATCGGAGTTTCCGCCCACCCATCATTCGGTCTCTGAAGCGCCCCAGAACCTGAAGTCCGCCTGGGAAGCGAAGCAGAATTTATCGACGGTGATCCAGGACTTCGTGGCGCTGCCGCCGACGGCCCGTGCGAATGGGGAAACCGAAAGCCACGACAGTTTTCACGACCTACCCG
>JAFEBR010000405.1 GCA_018242565.1 Planctomycetota bacterium
ATCTACGGCCCAGGTACCTTCGAGAACCAGAACACCCTCTCCGCTACCGGCACCGGCAGCGTGATCTCCGAGTCCATGGCCACCTGGTCCAACAGCGCACAGATCACCGCCACAAACGGTGCAACGGCCGCCGTCTACAACACGGGCACCAACTCCGGGTCCATCACCGCCACGGACGGTCTCATCTCGCTCCAGTACGGCTGGACCAATGACGGAACCATCTCTGTCGGCGCCGACGGTATAGGCCAGTTTACGAGCGGCACAAACAAAGGCTCCGTCACCATCAACGGCGGCGACGCCTACTTCGCCGGCACCTGGACCAATAACGGCGACATCGCGATCGGCGGAGGCGGTCATCTCGATCTGTTTGGCACGGGGACATTTTCGTCGCCTGCCGGTTCCAACATCGCACTGGATGGCAGTGGACAACCTGCGTTTCTGAATGCCACTAACGCCACTCTGAATCTGCTCGGCGATGTCACGATCACTGACATCAAAGTCGGGTTCAATTCCACGACCGTGAATGGCCCTGGCAAACTGATCATCGCGACGGGCACCACGCTCGACCTCGTGAACAGTACCCTCGAAGCTGACGTCGATAATTCGGGAACGATCATCGCGGAAGGGACCGTCGCGCTGAATGGGGCGTTTGCGAACAACTCAGGCGCACTCCTGGAATTGCTCGGCCATAACGGGGGCCTCGGGGCCAGCGCGTTGTCAACAGGCCACGGCTTCACCAACCACGGCAATATTAATTTGACGTCTGACGGGAACGACACGGGCGCGTCATTGACCGTGTTGCATAACGGGACTTTGGTGAACGCCACCGACGGCGTGATCCTCGCGGGTTCGCCCTACAGCAACACGCATTGGAGCCTGATCGCCCGCGAAATCGACAACTTCGGCGTCATCAAGGTCCAGCAGGGGAAACTGTCGATTCAAGGTTCTGGGAGTCGCTCGACACTGCGAAACACAGGGACGATCACCGTCGACTCGAGCGACACGATCGTGCTCACCGTTTCATCGTTCGACAATTCGCACGGCCACCTGAAAGGCAATGGGACCGTCTCGTCACTCTCCATCGATGGAGATGGCTATCTGGCCACCAATGTCGATTCGATTACCAATCTCACCGGCGATCTGATCGGAACGACCACCAACAAGAATCAGTTCGCCCCACTTGGCGCATTGCATTTTTCGGGAACGGGCAATTCTGGATCGCCGCAACTCTGGGAGGCCATGGGCCAAGATCTGGGGAATACGTCCGCAGGATACTCAAAGAACTTTGCCTATGGCTCCGTTGTCGTTGACCCCAACACGTATGTACGGCTGCAGGATATCGCCGACAACTTCGCCGGCGCCGGGGCCGAGGCGGTTTATGTCGATCAACTTGTGGTGGCCGCAGGAGGAACGCTCGACCTCAACGGGCTGCACCTGTACGCCCGGTCGATGCAGAACGATGGCACCGTCAGCGGCGGCACCGTGTCGCTCGTGCCGGATGGCGGGCCGCTCTTGTTCGGGGTTCCGGCGGCAGGCCAGATTTCCGCCAGCGCAGAAGTCGACGACTGGACCTTCGCAGGCCTGGCAGGCGATTCGGCGAGCATTGTGCTCAATCCAGGCAACGGCACTGCCCCCGCTCCGCTCGGCCCGCAACTCGGGTGGTCTCGAGTGCAGATCGTCGACCCGCTGGGCCAGGTCGTTGCCTCTGCCGACAACGCATCGGGAAGTTCGGGCGCCCAGATTGCCATCTCCGGCCTGACGCTCGGGGTGACGGGCACATATCACGTCCTGATTTCCACTCCGCCGGCGCAGTCGAGCGCCACCGGCAACTATGTGCTGACGGCCTCGTATTCCAAATTGCCACCGGTCATCACTTCACTGACCCCCCCCGCGGTCGTCGAGGGCACGTCGACGGGGACGATTGCCGTGGCCACATTCATTCCCGGCAATGGCAGCCCCGATATCAGCATTTTTACGGCGACGATCGACTGGGGCGACGGGACCACAACCACGGCCACAGCGGGGAATGGGGGCATCATCACCGCCGACGGCGGCTTGACGTTCACCGTCCAGAGCAGTCACATTTATACCCGTCCTGGATCGGGTCTCAATTTTGTCGTCACCGTCGTTGATGACACAGGGGTCGGCCAAACGGTCAGCGCACCCATCGATGTCGCCGATGCGCCTCTCACCGACACGACGCCGGTTGCGACCTATGCAGTAATCGCCGGAAAGAGTACGGGCGATACAATTCTCGCGACTTTCACCGACGGCAATCCCTGGGAATCGGGAAGCGACCTGTTCATCAGCGTCGACTGGGGTGGGCCGCTGTACGGCACCGCCACAGCAACGCTGGAATTCGTGTCGCAGACGGCGACGACTTCGATCTGGCAGGTGGTGGGGCATGCAGCCTACAACGTTCCGGGTACGTACACGCCCGTGGTGACGATCAACGACGTGGGTGGCGAACATCTGCAATCGAGCCGCACCCAGTTCACCGTGACCGCCATCCCCGTGACGATTCTCGCGCTCACACCGCCAGCCGATGCCGTTGAAGGGCTCGCCACCGCCCCCGCCACCCTGGCTGTGTTTCGCGTTCTCAATCCCGCCGTGCAACTGTCGCAACTGACGGCAGTCATCGACTGGGGAGATGGCGACTCGACAACAGTGACCGCCGACAGTGGACTCCAGGACAATGGCGACGGAACGTTTATTGTCGTCGGCAGCCACACGTATGCCGACGAAAACATCGGTTTGACGTTCCAGGTCACTGTCATCGACAGCTTCCAGGAAGCCAGCGATACCAGTTCCGCCTTGATGAACGTGGCCGACGCCCCGCTGACGATCCTCTCGTTGACTCCCCCAACCAATGCCGTCGAGGGAATCTTCACAGGCATTCTGCAATTGGCCACGTTCAGTGACGCCAATCCCCATCCCGACATCAACGATTACACCGTGATCATCGACTGGGGCGATGGCACGACCAGCACCGCCACGGCGGCCAATGGCGGCATCACAGCCAATCCCGATGGCACCTTTAACGTTCTGGGGGGCCACACCTTTCCAGAAGCCGCCAAGGGATTGACATTTGGCTCGTTGACCCCAGGTGGCACCCCCGTACAATTCGACGTCGCCGACGCGCCGTTAACCGACACCACACCGGTGAACACCGTTGACGCTACCCAGGGTGTCGCGAGTACCGATGTCGTTCTCGCCACCTTTACCGACGGCAACCCGCTGGCCACCGCTGACGATTTCAGCGTCAGCAGCATCGACTGGGATGGCTCGCTGGAAGGACCGGCACCGCACCTGATCATCGTCGCCGACCCCTCGTTTTCCGGTTCCGGATCGGGTTGGAAAGTGATCGCCGACTCAGTTCTTTATGTCGAAGCAGGAGTTCACACGGTCTCGCTGACGGTCAGCGATGAAGATGGCAGCCAGGTCAGCACGTCGAACACTCACATCTCCGTCGTGGGCGCCGGCCTGACCGATACGACGCTGTCCAGTACCATCGAGGCCTTTGAAGGGGTCGCCCAAAACCAGGTGGTCCTGATGTCCTTTACCGATGTTCTTGCGTCGGCCCAGGCCGCTGACTACAGCCTCACCGGGCCGGATTGGGGCGGCACGCGGACGAGTGCTCAGCCGAGTGTCTCAATCGTGGCTGACCCGGCTTACTCGGGGAATGGATCAGGCTGGCTGGTTGTCGTCGATAACCTGGCCTATGCGGAACCGGGAACTTACACCGTCAGTCTCACCGTCACGGACCAAGCCGGACGACATGCCAGCACTTCCGGCACGAGTTTCCATGTCACCGACGCACCACTGACCGACACCACCACAAATACGACCATCAGTGGGACCGAGGGCCAAACGCAAACCAGTGTCGTGCTCATGACGTTCCAGGATGGCAATCCGTTTGGATCTGCCAGCGATTTCAGCGTGACAGCTCTTGACTGGGGTGGCACGCTGGCCGGTACTGCGCCCAACATCAGCATTATTGCCGACCCGTCGTACTCTGGCTTAGGTTCGGGTTGGAAAGTCGTGGCCGATGCTGTGACGTATGCCGAACCCGGTTCGTACACCGTCTCGCTGACGGTGCAGGATGTCGACGGTGCCCAGGTCAGCTCGGCGAACACCACCTTCGACATCGCCGACGGGATCTTGACCGATACCACTCCCGCACAAACTCTGCCAGGCCGCGCCGGCGTGTACACCGCGGCGCTGACGCTGGCCACCTTCACCGATGAAAACCCGCTGGCACCCGCGTCCGATTTCGCCACCAGCGTCAACTGGGGTGGCGCGATTCTCGGCACCCCCACTGTTTCCGTCCAGCTTGTCAGCCGTTCAGCCAGCATCTCGTCGTGGGCCGTGATCGGTTCCGTCCGGTATCTCGCGATCGGGTCGTACACGGTCGCCGTCACCGTCGATGATGTCGACGGAGCCTCGGTCAGCACCAGCAATTCCCAGATCAACATGACCGCCGGCCCGCTCTCCGATACGTCGGCTCTCAAATCGTATACCGGCATTGAAGGGAACCCGACGACCAGCCAGATCCTGATGACGTTCACCGACACCAACCCAGCCGCGCAGGTCGGCGATTTCCAGACCCCCATCGTCAACTGGGGCGGCACGGTCATCGGCACCCCGACGGTCGCGGTGCAATTCGTCTCGAAGACCACGACTCTCTCCACCTGGAAAGTGGTGGGTACCGCAACCTATGCCGAAACGGGCAAGTACAGTGTCACGACCACGGTCATTGACAACCAGAACGCCGCCGTCCAAAGCAGCAAGACGACGTACACCGTCGCGGATGCCCCTTTGACCGATGTAACGGTTGCCAGCACGCAGGCTGCGGTCGAAGGCAACAGTACGGGAACCCTGGTTCTGGCCACCTTCAACGACGGCAACCCCTTCGCACCACTATCAGACTTCAGCGTCACGGTCACCTGGGGGGGCACGCTCGTCGGCACCCCCACGGCGGCGGTGCAACTCGTCTCCCGATCGGCCACCATTTCGACCTGGCAGGTCGTGGGCAGCGCCACCTATGCGTCCTTCGGTCTGTTCTCGCCGTCCGTGAAGATCACCGATGTGGATGGCAAGACCCTGACCTCGGCCAAGACCAAGATCAACGTCGCCGACGCCCCCCTCACCAATGTCACCCTGCCTTCCACCTTGAATGCGATCGAAGGCAACTCGACCGGTGTTGTCACCCTGGCCACCTTCACCGACGCCAACCCCGTCGCCCCCTTGACCGACTTCAAGGCCGCTGTCAACTGGGGGGGCACCGTCATCGGCACGCCGACCGTTACGATCAGTCTCGTCTCGCGAGACACCACATCCTCCACCTGGCAGGTCACCGGCAAGGCGGTCTACGCCCAACCGGGAACTTACACGCCTGTCGTTTCGGTCTCCGACAAGGGGGGCAGTGCCTGCACCGCGAATCAGACCGCGTTCGTCGTCACTGACGCCCCCCTCACCGATACCACACCCGTGAAAATACTGACGGCGACCGAAGGCAAGGCCTTCAGTAATTTCGTGCTGGCCACCTTCACTGATGCCAACCCCTCGGCGGCCGCCAGCGACTTTACCCCGAACGTCACCTGGAACGGCGACCTCTTCAATACGCCGGTCGTCAGTGTGGTCCTGGTCTCACGTACCACCACGGGTTCAAACTGGAAAGTCGTCGGCAGTGCCGGCTACTTCGAAACCGGTTTGTACAACGTGAGCGTCGTGGTCAACGATGTGGATGGCGGCAGCGTCTCGACGGCCAACACCTCAATCAATGTCGTCGACGCCCCCCTCACCGATGCCACGGTTGCCAGCACGCAGGCTGCGGTCGAAGGCAGCAGTACGGGAACCCTGGTTCTGGCCACCTTCAACGACGCCAACCCGTTCGCGCCACTGTCCGACTTCAGCGTGACGGTCACCTGGGGGGGGACGCTTGTCGGAACGCCCACGGCAGCCGTGGAACTCGTCTCCCGCTCGGCCACCAGTTCGACCTGGCAGGTCGTCGGCAGCGTCACCTACGCGTCGTTCGGTGTGTTCACGCCTTCGATCAAGATCGCCGATGTGGATGGCAAGACCCTGACCTCGGCCAAGACCAAGATCAATGTCGCCGATGCCCCCCTCACCAATATCACCCTGCCTTCCACCTTGAACGCGATCGAAGGCAATTCGACCGGTGTCGTGACCCTGGCCACCTTCACTGATGGCAACCCGGTGGCCCCCTTGACCGACTTCAAGGCCGCCGTCAACTGGGGGGGCACCGTCATCGGAACTCCCACCGTCGCGGTGGTGCTGGTGTCCCGTGATGCGACCAGTTCCACCTGGCAGGTCACTGGCAAGGCGGTCTACGCCCAGCCCGGAACTTACACGCCTGTCGTTTCGGTCTCTGACAAGGGGGGCAGTGCCTGCACCGCGAATCAGACATCGTTCGAGGTCGCCGACGCCCCACTCACCGATACGACACCCGTGAAAGTGCTGGCCGCGACGGAAGGCAAAGCCTTCAGCAGCTTTGTGCTGGCCACCTTCACCGATGCTAACCCCTCGGCGGCCGCCAGCGACTTTACGGCCCAAGTGACCTGGAATGGACCGCTGGCCGCCGCCCCCACCGTGGCGATCACTCTGGTCTCACGCACGTCGACCGGTTCGAACTGGAAAGTCACCGGCAGCGGCATCTACACCGCCGCGGGCTTGTACCAGATCGGTGTCACGGTCAACGACATCGATGGCTCAAGCGTCTCGACTGCCAACACCAGCCTCAACGTCGCCGACGCCCCGCTGACCGACAAGACCACCGCCGCCACGGTGGCCGCCACCCGCAACGTGGGCTTTACGAATGTCGTGTTGGCCACCTTCCTCGACGCCAACCCCTACGCCCAGGCCAGTGACTTCCCGAACCTGAGCGTCGACTGGGGGGGACCGACCGCCGCTGCCCAGTTCTCGCTGGTGCTCGTCTCGACCTCCTCGGCGGGTTCCATCTGGCAGGTGATCGGCAGTGCCACTTACCTCTCGGCCGGAACCTTCTCGGTCACCGTCACCATTCCCGATGTTGGTGGCATGACATTGATCTCTAAGAAGACCAAGTTCTCGGTGACGGGGTAGCACAAGACCGACGCAACGGTGTTCGAATCGGCAGAGGCAATACGGCACACGGCGACAGTCGCAGGCAGCGCGAACTCGTTCGCGCCGCCTGTGCCTGTCTGTCGACGTGTTGAATGGCGATCATCGACGCGGAAGTTCCGCAGCAATCGCGTGTCGAATCACCCGGCAGACGACCATTAAAAACACAAGCCGTCAGGACGTTCCTGACGGCTTGTCATGCATCGCAACAGAGATCGATCAGCGTAGCCCATGTCAGCCGATGTCTGAGGCCCACAACGGCTACAGCGTTGGCTGCAGCCGCCCAGGCCAGAATCAAACACTGATCTTACGGGGCCTCGGGAACGGGCAGTTGGACTGCATGCAGGATGCTCTTGTCACTGTCATCCTGAATGAGCGCGACGAGAGCCAGTCCTTTGAAGTCCAGCTTCGGGGGCGAATTGGCGAACGGCCGGGCCTTGCCGTAGGTTTCGACGTAGTCGCTTAAGACCTTTCGAACATCATTCAGATCGACAGTCAGTTCGAGTTTGCCGGCACCATCCGTCAATTCCAGACCTTCCACTCCCCCGGGGAAACCTCGCACGACATGGTGATGGAAGCGCAACTTGTTCCCCCCCACGTAGCGGATGGACTCTTCCGTCAGCACCAACCGCAATCGCAACTGTGAACCAGTTCCGGCCTTGCCCTCGTCTTTCGCCTGACCCTTTTCGTCAGAGCCCGCGTCTTTTTCTTTCTTCTCCTCAGCAGCGGGTTTCTTGACCTCGGCCTGTGCCACGGCAGTCACGGCAATTTTCTCGCCTTTGCGTTCCAACTTCAGGTCAATCTGAGCCGAGCGGCCCCCGGCCAGTTGCTTGTCAATTTCCCCGCGGAACTGATCGTATTTCGACTTCGACTGCGGCATGCCACCACCGCCCCCCGCAGCGGTAATGCCGTTAAAATACGTCGAGGGGGTGCCGCGCACCGAATAGAACTTGGCACGAGTTTCCGAATCGGCATTGGTCAGCGGATCGGGACCGGGAATATGCAGGTGATACTGCAGCGCGATCAGTTCGGTGTGCTGATAGGTCGACAGAATCGCATCAAACGCGACGTCGGCCGCCACGCACGGAGGACACTGGGCCCCGGTGAACAACTCGAACACGACCACCCGGTTGTGCTCGGGGTTCGAACGTCCCTCAAATTTTTCAGGAGCGAAGGGCGGAACTTTCTGGTGATATTCTTCATCGAGCTTGGCATCGATCAGCACCAGTTCTTTCTCGGTCGTCGCGGCCAGCTCATCTTTTTCAGCCGCCCGAGCGGCGCGGGCCAGAGCCTGCAGCGCGTTGGCCTGTTGTTCGAGCGAAGCGTCGGCCTTCAATTCCTTGCGGTTCTGCTCGGCCAATTCGAGTCCCAAAGCTGAGTACGGCTTACGTCCCAGAATTCCCTGCAAAGCCGTACTGCGACACTGACTTTCCCATTCCGGGCCATACTTCGTGGCACTGGCCAAGTACGTCTGCAGGTGCTTGCGGACTTCTTCTTCGTCCAAGCCTGCGGCTTCGGCCGACTGAAAGACCTGACCATAGGCGTTGAATGCCAGGCCCGCGGGGGCGGTTTTCGCCAAATCAAGCAGCTTTTCAAGTTTCTCTTTTGGATCCTGAATTCGAAAAGCGGCGATGAACGCCTGCTGCGCCGGGTTGGGCTTCGGAGCCTGCACTTTTTCGGCATCCGTCTTATCGAGGCGGGCGGGCAGCGCATTCCCCCGCAACCAGACCACCCCCAGCACCGCTCCTGCGTCATCTCCCTCGGCAACCGGCTTGCCCTTGAAGGGCAGATCGTCGATTCCGGGCGAATGAATCAGCAATTCCACAACGCCATCTTTTACACTGAACTTCTTGGCTTCCGCCTTGCCGATCTGGTTCGAAGCATCCACGATCGACACCTGGAAGTCCTCTCCTTCAGCCTTGACCTCGACTATGACCAGATCGAGATCCTGCATCAGGAAATTGAGCTTCCATTTGCCTTCGGCCGGAAACTTGTCGGCCGCCGGGGCAGACCCGGACAGCAACCCCACTGACAGCAGTAACGCCAACGGCACAAATCTGAACCAGCTTCGCATGAGAGTCACTCCTCGAGGATGAAGAAACCGCGGGTCCACTTCTCGACGCGTTTTACCATGTTAAGGGCCCAAACGCGAATCTACTCCGCGGGCGGGTTGCCAGACAGAAATGAATTCACGGCCGGCGCGCCCTTACAGATTGCCCGTGTCTCCTGGCCACTGACGTCTTACGATTCGGCCAGATCGGGGTCGGGCACGGTCTGCAGCGCGCGGGCCGCTTCCCGAAAATCAAGCGTGTCGCAAATCATTTCGCCATCTCGCAATACGACGTTTCGCCGGGCGGCCCGGGCGATCTCCAGGTTATGCGTCACCAGCATGATGGTAATCTGCTGATCCCGGTTGAGTTCCTCGAACAGTTGCATCACTTCGTTGCTGGTGCGACTGTCGAGATTACCCGTCGGTTCGTCCCCCATCAGTATCGCCGGGCGATTGATCAGGGCCCGGGCGATGGCCACGCGTTGCTGCTGTCCGCCCGATAACTGACTCGGATGATGATGCAGTCGATCGCCCAGCCCGACCCGCTCGAGCGCCTCGATGGCCCGCTGGCGACGCTCGCGCGCGGGAATCCCTTTGCAATACATCAACGGCAATTCCACGTTTTCAATCGCGCTGGTGCGTGACAACAAATTGAAGTTCTGAAAGACGAATCCAATCCGCTGGTTCCGAATCCGCGCCCGCTGATCGCGCGACAGGTCCGCCACTTCATCCCCAGCCAGTCGATAACTGCCGCTGGTGGGACTGTCCAAACACCCCAGAATGTTCATCAAAGTCGACTTGCCCGACCCAGACTGCCCCGTCAGTGCCACGAACTCTCCGGCTGCAACGCTCAGGCTGGCGTCGCGCAACGCCACCACCTTCATCTCACCCAGGTCGTAGATCTTCCAGATATCTCGCAACTCAATCAGTGACATGTGAACATTTTGTCCTGAAAATAAGGGACCGTGACCGAACCGGAATTGGCAATTCGTTACGAATGAGGCGAATGCTTCGAAGAACCCGATAGCGCGAGACAGGTTCGATGCATTAGCCTACTTCATTCGTTTGGGAAACGCACCCGGTTTGCACGAAGGGAAAACAGATTGTACCTTCAATCTGACAGTTTTGAGTCATTTGTCTGAAACGCCACGCAGGCTGACCTGGTATATCACGTACCTGCGC
>JAFEBR010000406.1 GCA_018242565.1 Planctomycetota bacterium
AATGCGTCGAAAATTCTCGCACGGAGGACGTCCATTCGACCCTGATCCATCGAGCTTTTTTGGCTTCCAATTGACGATACTCGAATCTTACCGATCAGGGCCAGCAGAATGAATCCCAGTCACATGCTTATGCGACGGTGAGTCAGTTTCGTTGACGAACCGGGCTCACAGGAGTACGAACCATCGCTGTAGACGGCGAGCACCTTCATTTTTGGAAGGTGAAGGCACCAGAGTTCGTCAGCCGTGATTGCCTCGAACCGACGGCATTCCAATTGACAACCGAGGTCGAAAACGATCTGCGTGGCCCCAACCTGGAGATTCACGGTCGCAACGGTCATCTTTGGGCCCGATAAGCTGGCAATTGCCCGGTTGATCTTGCGAGTGGATGGTTGCGGACGGGCCCAACTTCGATCTTGTAGCCGGCGTCGGAAGTAATTTGCAGATTGTCGGCACGCAGATTCGCGACTAAAATTGAAACTGAATGAATATCAAACGAAGAGCCTACGTAGAAACGACGATTCCCAGCTTCTACTGTGAAGTGAGGACTAGCCCGGACGTCATTGCACGCCGGGACTGGACGCGTCAATGGTGGGACGGCGCACGGAGTTCGCTGGAAGTGGTCACCAGTGCCGCTGTACTGGATGAATTGAAATCGGGAATCCCGGAGCGCAGCGCAGAGCGACTGGCCCTGCTCAAGGACGTGCACCTGCTGCCGATTGATTTGGCCGTCGCCGAAATCGCCGCTGCATACATTTTGCACAAGGTCATGCCAGCAGATCCGACTGGCGATGCGCTGCATCTGGCGGTGGCTTCGTATCATAAGTGCGACTTCCTGGTGACATGGAACTGCCGGCACATCGCGAATGCGAACAAATTCGGCCACATTCGCCGCATCAATACAATGTTGGGCCTGTTTGTGCCCGCCCTTGTGACCCCCTTGGAATTACTGGAGACAAGCGATGAATACGAAACCGAAGAGTCCTGACCCGGTCATCGACGAGATTCGCGAAATCCGCCGGCAAATCTCGTCGAAGTGCGGCCACGATCCAGTGCAGCTTGCCGCTTATTACCAGGAAATTCAGAAGCAATACGCGGATCGTCTGATCGGCACGTCCCCACAAGCGGACCAGCCAGCCGCGTGATGCATTATGCGGAATTCCTGCCGAGCTGAAGAACTTCGAACAACGTGATGGACGCGGCAGTGCTGTCGTAATTCTTTAGGCGCATCGAAGTCCATTCGTTGCCGTTTGTCTCCGATATGGTGCCCAAGGGCCTTGACGGCGAGATTTGGTAATTCGCCACTTTTGGCGACATGTGTTCCGAATGCCGATTCCAATGGTGTCGCGGCCCGCCCGTGCAATGGAAAGCGCTGGCCGATTTGGCCGCCGAAATGCTCGCCGAGTTCGCCGCCGCGGAACGGAGTAGCCGATAACGAATTCGGGTGAGTCGACTCGGGGGACGATTTTTCCCCGCCCAAATGATTGCGAGTACCATCTCGGGATGAGCGACGAACGGCAAAAACTGGCGGGTCAAGTAAGGAGTAAGGGGACACAGCACTTTTATGGGTCAGGGTTCCAAAACTGAGCCCGAGGTGTCTTCGGCAACAATGATTTCTCCGCTTGAGCTTCTGCACAATCCCTGCAGGATTGAGACGCAGGGTTGGGGCAAATCCCCGGGGTCGCCGACGTAACGTCGGCAACCCCGGGCTGCGCTGCGTAACGCCTGCGGCGTAAGTGTCGGTCGGGGCAATCCGTGCCTGGCCGATGACAGCATGCCCCGGCCGCGGCGGACACGGAAAATGCCAGCAGCTCCAAGCAGCAACGGGCCACCCTCCCGCCCATCCTCTCCATTGGGCCTCGTCCCGGCCGGGAACCGGGGACAAGGTGCACACGCTGTCGGGGAGGGGCGGCATTTTGCTGCGGGTGTCTCGCCCGCATTGGGATCGGTGAGGCACCGACACTGCAAAATGGCGGTGGGGGCGATTTGGGGAAATCTGCCCTGGCTCGCATTTTCGAGTATTGACATCCGTACACTACACGGATAAAGTTGCACAGGAACAGCTAGTTATTACACGGACATTTACGGGAGTGGCCATGAAACAACAGAAACGAGTCCATTTGCAGTACGTGGTGAGGAACGAAGTGGAACACGATCCCGAGCAGCGGGAGCAGTACCGGGCCGTGGTGCCGCCCTTGTTTCAGGTCACCGACAACCTGG
>JAFEBR010000407.1 GCA_018242565.1 Planctomycetota bacterium
CAGTGCCAGTTGTAATTCTTCTGCCAGATCCACCCGGGTCTGGGGGGACGTGTCGTCTGCCACCTGCTCTGCAAACTCGGCGGGAAGATCTCGCCGCGTCCGCTGAGATAATCTCGTCCGACAGCGATTGGCCGCAATCGTCATCAACCAGGGATACAGCGGCCGTGCCGGGTCCCAGCGCGAGAGATTCCGCAAAGCCCGCAGCAAAACTTCCTGCGCGACGTCTTCGGCATCCTCACGATGAGACAGCATCCGAAAGCACAGACCGAAAACAGCCGGCTGAAAGCGCTGCACAAACTCACGCAGCGAGTCGACGTTCCCGGCCAGACAATCGCGAACCAATGTCTGGTCTTCGGTCACAGAATCTCACAATCCTCGTCCTGTCATACCCCGGCAGAGGGCGGCGGGTTTCAGCAACTGGGCTGCATAACCCGAAACCCCGCAAAAAGCCGGTCGACTAGGACTTCTGGATACACTCGCGGGCCAGATTCCGGGCGGCTTTATACGCATATTTGACGGTAAACATGCGGGCTTCGATCTGTTCTTCGGTGTAATAGCGGCCGGGCTCGCTGTGTGGCAGGCCGGCCAAAGCCAGCGTCAGTGGCAGCAGGGCAAAGAATTCCTTGGAGTTCTGTTGAAGATCGGCGGGTTCGGCCACGGCGCATGCTCCTGATGATTTTCGACGAACGGGGCATCTCGGCAGGAACCGGGAGATGCACAAAGGTCACGGCATATCGTCTCACGGAATTCCGTATGCGCCAAGTCCTGCCCGCGACTTCCCGCAGACGCGGGGCAATTGGCTGCGGTGGTGCGCCGGTCAACGAACGCTGGCGACTGCCCGGCTCGCCCGCGTAAGCCACTAGGTTGGACGTCGCGTCCGCGCATTCCGAATGATGTCTGCCGCGGCATCCGATGGCTTTTTGGACGTGGCTGCGGCGGGCTGGCCTTCGACCGCCGGGGGAGGTGGCGGCGGGGCAGGAGGCGCCTTGGCACCCGTTTCATCGGGATTCGGGAGCATGACCGGCGGTGCTTCAATGGTTCGCACCGAGGAAGTCGGCGTGCCCGCATCGGGAGCGGCCGCAGGGGCGACGGGCTGCTGAGGCATCCCGTATCCCGGCATCATCTGCGGAACTCCGTAACCTGGCATCGGATAGCCGGCCGGCATGCCGTATCCCGGAGGATAAGCCGGCATCTGCGGATATCCCGGTGGGTAGCCGGGCATGTAACCGGGCATCGGGTAGCCAGCCGGGGGCATCCCGTAGGGAGGCTGGGCGTACGGATTCGTGGGCAAGAACATCGGCTGCGGCTGTTGAGCCGCGGGGGCCGGCGCCTGGTTGGGATTGAAGGTCTCGATGACGGCGGTATCGTCGTTGGCCGCGGTCGCCGGGATTTCAATGGTCTCGTTGACGTTGACGGCGGTGTCTGTCGCGGCCTCTTCGGATTCGACAGCGGGTTCGGTCGGGGCCTGCGGCATTTCGACCGCTTTGGGCTTCGAATCAGCCGGGGAAGAACTGCCTTTGGGGCGGGCTACGCGTGAGCCTTGCTTGACCACGATTTCGAATGCCAGCTTGCCGACGATCACACGATCGCCCGGTTTCAGAACGACCTGACCCTGCAGTCGTTCGCCGTTGACGAAGGTGCCGTTCGTGCTTCCGAGGTCTCGCAGTCGGACCGAGAATTCATCTGTGATGAATACACAGTGATGTCGGCTGACCAGTTCACTGTTCGGGCGGAGGTGGCAGTCCTGTTCACGGCCAATCAGAAATTGACGTACGGTCAGCGGGATCGATTTTCCCTGCTGGCGGCCCTCAAGAACTCGCAATTCCACCTCAAGCATGGTTATGGCACTCCCACGTGAACATCAATCAAAGCTGTCCCGGAAAATTCTCTACGTTTGGTCTCGTTGGCTTTCGAGCAAGTTGCTGATCAGCAGAGCGAGATGCCCCGCAGGCGATCCGCGCCTGCCTGGCGGCACGCAGACTTCTGGTAAAGCACACACGAATATTGGACTGGTTAGAAAACTCTTGATCAACCTGCGCGAGAGACAGGCAGATCTGCCATTTGTAGAACGGTCACGTTCGCAATTGATCGAACGTAAAAAGAATGTGATTTTTAACGATACCAACCCGCAACGGCGATGTCAAACTGGATCAACAGGCCTTTCCGCATTATCCAGCACAGTTCTTGATGATTTCCCGCTCAAGAAGGGGCCTCGTCGGGGGGCTCCTGACGAGGCAGATCCTGGACCCGAAACTCCGGTTCCAGGCGTTTGGTGTCCGCTTCTTCTGCCAGGTTCAATTCACTCGGAACGACCGTCGTCGCAAACAGGCGGCCAACGGCCTCGGGAAGAACTCTCTGCAAATCGGTTGCCAAGATCTCGAGATTCGACAGATCGCTCAAGCCGGGAAAGTCAGGAGCGTATTCAGATCGCTTCAGGATCAGGCTGCCATGCTGCAGGATGGCTCCTTTCCGCCGTCGCTGCGCACTTCCCAAAACCTTCACGTCGCCAATCACGACATCAAAATCGTCTCCTCGTCCGAAACACAGGAAGGCACCTGCTTTTTCGGAGATCTGGGTCCCGCGTAAGCGAGTTGCGATTCCCAGTTCTTTCAGACACGCGATGATCCGCTGATGTACCAAATTGTAGATCTGCCGTGGTTCCGCGGCCAGTGCGTGATCTTTGGGCACAGCGCATGAATACGTGAGTTCGTGGTGATGCACGATGGCTCCCCCCCCGGACAGTCGCCGCACGACGGGCAGCGAGGCCAACCGCGGGGTCTTCCGCAAAGATGCGACGTCTTGAAAATGCCCCAAAGACACGGTAGGCGTTTCCCAGCGGTAAAACCGGACTGAACAGAGGCTGTGGGTCAGGGCCGAGTTCAGCAGCGTCGCATCAACGGCCATGTTCCAGGCCCCTGAGCGCGGGGTGGAATCGATCAACAGTCGGCAGAATGGTGCTGGGGTCACGTTATTCAGCCCGGCAGCGGAATTCGGCGAAACCGCCACCAAGTGTCATTCCGAGGGTTTCTGCGCCTCGACCAGGATGCCGCCGATCTTGAAGAACTGGTGCAGCGGAGTAAACCAGAACTGCGAACGCCAGGGCAGCCCCATCTCGTGGCAGGCGGCACTCAATTCTTTGCGGTTGTAAGTGCGGCACTTAAACGTGCGGCTCACGAAAATACCGGGTAACGTATCTTCGGTGGCCAGCAGCAGCAACTTGCCGCCGGGCTTCAGAACGCGGGCCAGTTCACCCAACCCGGGACGCGGGTCTTTCAGGTGTTCAATGACCCATCCGCAGGTGACGCAGTCGAACGAGTTGTCGGCGAAGGGCAACTGCGTCAGGTCCCCCGCAATGTAGCTGGGACGGTCGCTGCCCAGTCGCGAGCGGGCACGCTGCAGCATCTTGTGCGACAGGTCGAACGCGATCAACTCGGTTTCCGGGCAGGTCCGCTTCAACAGATGCCCCAGGATCTGGCCGGCACCCGACCCGACATCCAGAATCGTGCGGCAACCAGTGATATCGAATTTTTCCCGACGCAGCATGCGTCCGACGAGTGGCTCGTGCAGGCAGATAATGCTGCCAAACATGAGCACGGCCCCGGCTGGACCGTCGTAGAGATGGCGAATCCGATTCCGGTACTGCTGCAGTGTTTCGCGGTTGATTCCCTCAAACTGAATGAGCCGTTTCAGTGTCTTTTTGGGCGACTTGTGTTCGCCGAGGGTGGTACTCATGCCAATCCGTCAAAACGTGGTTTCTTGATCGAGTCGCCGGGGCTCACTATATTCGGCCGCGGGCGGATTGTACAATAGTTCCGTCAATGTGTCGC
>JAFEBR010000408.1 GCA_018242565.1 Planctomycetota bacterium
AATTGCTTGAGCTGGCGAATCAGCAGCTTGTTCCATTTCTCCCACGATTCAACGTCACCCTGGAACAGGGCCTGAGCCTGGTAATACCGGGTGTATTCCACCCAGCCCCCCTGGACCGGTTGTTCAATCTTGGCTTTCAGGTATCCCAATGTGGCCTTGTATTGGGGCAGATCTTTGCGGCGGGCGATCGCGTACACGAGGGTTCCGATGGAAATTCGGGCCAGTGATTCGTCGAAACCACCGATCCCCGCATAGGCCACCTGGCCGGAAGGCGAAGTCATGCTCTTGTAGTACGAAATGGCCTTGTCGATCGCTTCGTCAGGGACTTCGATGCCTGCGTTGCGAGCGGCGAGCAGGCCCACCAGAACAGATCCGCTGACCGAAGTATCGGCGTCGTTTCCACTGGGGGAATACCGCCAGGCCCCAAGCTGGTTTCGCTTTTGGGAGGTGACAGCCGCTCGCACCGCGAGTTCCAGAGTTTGGCCGATCGAGCGCTGCGACTTGGTCCCTTCGGGCCATACGGTCCGCTCATCGACCGCGCCATAGGCCTCGGCCAATGCCAGCATTCCGAACCCATGATGGTACATGCTGGAACCGAGATACCCGGTGTTGGGGTCCTGACCCTGGATGATGCTGCGGCAGGCCCGGCGAATGTGGGTGCTGTATTGGCCAAAGTTCGGGTCTTCACCCGAGGCCAGAAAAACCATCAGGCCCAATCCGGTGACTCCAGGCCCCGATTCACCGCCTGTCCAGGTTCCGGTCTCGGTTTGCGAGTTGGCCAGGTATTGTAGGCCGCGATCATACATCTCACGCACGTCGCGAGGTACGGCTTCGCCAAACCGCAGTTCCGTCAGTTGAGCGTGGGCCGTTGACGAAGTGCCAGCCCAGGCCACCAGCAGAGCGGTTGTCAGCAGCCATCCCGGTCGTGCAATCATGGTCATTTCCCCGCCTGGTTGTCGTTCATGTTGCTGTTATCGCCTCCGTCCGCGGGTTGTCCCCCCGCTGCGGGCGCTGCTTCGCCTTCCCAGCGATAGCCGGCGTTTTTCAGGAATTGTGCATAACCTCGAGTCACGGCCAGCACACGCTGGAAAGCTTGCACCTGCGCGGCGTCGAGGAATTCGTTGTATTTCTCCACCGGAATCTGCGCAGCGCGGTACATGACGGCGTAGATTCCATACGAGTCGGTCCCATAGGTCTTGGGGAGATTGGCTGGCGCCATGAACAGATCGACAAGCTTGCGGCGCTGCTCGGTCCGAAACGACAAAACCTCATCGAGACTGGTGACCACCGCTTCGACTTTCGAGCGGTAACTGAAGGTGCGACGGGCGTTTTCTGCGCTATCCACTTTCTCCAGTTGTTCAGAGTTCAGAATGTGATTGAGCGCTTTGCGAAAATACGAGCCGTCTCCGAATGTTCCCCGGCTGTACTCCATCTGCAACGGCTGTGCATCCTGCCAGAACTGGTTGAACTTATTCTGGTCGTTTTTGACGGTATCGAATTTCTTGCGGAGCGCTGTCACTTTTTCGAAAAACCGCTTGATGTCGGCGGTGCCGGCGAGCGTCAGCTTTTTTTTCTGAACCTCTGACAGCGGGCAGATCGTTTCCACTCCCTCGATCTGGAGTTTCAGCATCAGTTCGAGGCGGCGTTTGTTTGCAGCGGCGTTGCCGCGGCCACCGAAAACCCACTGATCAAAATTCTCATCCGCGACCATGAACTGTACGTTTTGTTCCTGGCCGGCTCCCGGTGTTTCTTCGACGACTTCATCGTCCTGGGCCCACACGGGAAGGGTCGCACAGGTCAACGACCAGACTGTGAACACAAGGCCCCAGAACAGATCTCGGGTCATCGGCCGACGCCGACCGGGTGGGATCTCATGGCGCGGCATCATTCCTGGGGACCTTCGTTTCCGGCGGCCTCGGCCGGTTTACCCGGTTGTGCCTCGTCCTGCATCAGGAATTCTTCTCCGAACATGCCGTTCATGAATCCGGCGAATTGCTGGACACCGAAGTTCAAGTTCCGGTTCTGGCTGCGATTCTGTTTCCAGATGATCTTTTGTTCGGGGGTCAGAAACTCGACGACGTACGGTTCAGGAATGTTCGGGAACCAATTGTCCGCGTTCAGGATATGCAGGTGACTTGTCGCCCACGATTCATTCCAGTTGTCGGTCAGCTTGGCTGTAATTTGTTCACGTTGTTGCGTCGAAAGAATCAGGTCACGGTCGAACCGGGCGACGATGGCATGGATCGACGCTTCACGGCGATCAGCCTGACGCTGGGCGACTTCACGGGCGTAGGTCGCCGCCTGGTCTTCTGAAAGGTGTTCTTTTACCGCTTTCGCCACCCAGTCGCGGGTCAGCTTCAACGGATCGCCAGGATTTGCCTGCGCGACAGCGACCGGCTGGCGGAGCACGGCACGTTTCTGTCCTTCGACGTTCTGTGCCGCGTCGCCTGCTGCTTTCGGTTTCCCTCCGAGCTTCCCCTGGGCCTGCTTCTCGACGCTGGCCCGAATTTGTTGCATCTGTTCGGGGGTGGGCTGACAAACCGCCTGCACCAGATTCAATTCGGCCTGCAACAGCGATTTGTGGTGCCGTTGAAACTGCTGACCAACCGCATCGCCACCCTGGAGCATGACACCGGCCACCACGGCCGCTTCTGCCACGTCGACGACTAAGGCTTCGGCCGCGACCGCGGCGACTTTGGCCTTCGCTTCGACCTCGGCGGCGGGGAGCGCGTCCCCAATGACGAGTTCGCCTTCCACGATCCCAAATTGCAGTTTGAGATCTTTCAGAATGTGCTTCAGGGTCGATGACAACGTGAAATTCTCGACCGAAGCGGTGATGGGCGCATCGACAGAGACATTAGCCTTTTTCAGCGCCGCCTCATCCAGGCGGATCGTAATGTCATGCAACTCGGCCAGCTTTTTGACAACGTCTGTCAGCGCGAGCTTTTCGACTTTCAGATCGGTTCGTGCCTGCAGCTTGCGTTGCAGCTTGCGATTGTCGGCAGCAATTTTCTCGGGCGACTTCTTGGCTTCGGCCGCCTTGGGTTCTGCCTCACGCTGGGCGTTGGCCGCTGGCTTGGCAGGTGGGTCTTCCGCTTGCACCGCAGGCGCAAGTTCACAGAGACCTAACCCACCAGCCATCGCGAGTACGACCAGGTGGACGGGGCCAGACGTTCGAAGACAGGACCGCAGCACCAGCGGCCACCGAGATTCAGTCACGAGATGATCCTCGATCGAGGCGATTGAAGTACTCGTCAAGTCCTGCGCGGAACTCTTCCGGCAGCACAGGACCGGCGTCGCCGGTGGCCTGTGAAGTTCCGCGGTCTTCGCGGAGTTCTTTATCATTGACACCGCTCCCCACGAGCGCCAGTGCGGAGTCCTGGGTGGTGCCGCCGCCGCCACCGCCGGGGTTCGATCCACCGCCGCCACCGGATTTGGGGTTGATGCGCTTGGACTGCAACAGCAGTTCAATCGCTTCCGTTTCCGCCGCGATGGCAGGTCGGCCGGTATCGGGCCGGGCCAGAATCGCCGTGCCTTCTTTCATCACCTGGGACACAGCTCCCAGGAGTTTCAGTTCTTTTCCGAAATCTTCCTGGGCATCGGGCAGCTCTAGAATGCGTTCGATCACTTTGTCGACACGATCCTGCAACTCGGCCTGAGTCCCCGAAAGTTTCAAGGCGAGTTCCTTGTAGTCGGCTTCAGGATGCGCCGGCCGGGCCTGTTCGGTTACGCGAGTTTCTTCGCGGAGGTTGATTTCCCCTTCCAGGATCTGCAAGACCTCGAGCACGATCGAAGGGGGCAGGCTGCCTTTGGACTTGCAACCCGGGCAACAGCCTTTACACGCGGGATCGACCAGATCTTCAGACCAGCGGTCAAGTGTGTCCGACCAGTAATCACACTGAGCCAGCGACATCCCGTTTTCCTTTTTCAGGTCGTCGCCGAGTTGGCGCAGGCTGCCGATCACATCTTCCTGACGCATTTCCTCGAGTACACTCTTGAACTTGGCAAAGTGCCGACGTTCGAAGAACGACTGCATATCGTCCATAATGAACGACACATCCTGGCTGGCCTTGTTTTCTTCGTGCGACAGTTCATCCAGAACTTTCTTCGGACCAGCCTCCACTAGAGAGGCGGTCACACCGAAGGTGTCCTTCAACTGGTCACCGATGCGGCCACCAATTTTGTATTGCACCCGAGACGCCGCCTTGAGTCGTTTGACCAGTGTGCTGCCTTCCAGATTGGCCAGCACGCGGTTCAATTCATCCGCAATCTTGTCAAACTCGGCCAGCAGATCCGCCTGTTGCTGCACGGCTTCGTCGACCTGTTCGTCGGCGGGCGGAGGTGGCTGTTGCGGCTTTCCACCGCCATTCCCCATGATCGTTGTTACCGGCAGTCGCAACTGGGGCTGTTTTGACTTGGCTTGCGAGGGAGGATTCTGAGCCTGGTTTTTGGCCATGGGCTGTTGCGAAGATTCCACATCAGTCACGCCGGGAACCGGTTGCTTCGGCTTCTGAGCCTGCTCATCTTTCGGATCGGCGCCTTTGCCTTGTCCTTGAGCACGAACATTGCCCACGGTCGGGCGATTGGTCTTGGGGTCATTCTGGGCCACGACCGGGGCCTGCGAAGCCTGCTTCAGCAGATCGGCTACGTTCGGCATCCGATTTCCCGAAATGTCTTTCAGAACCTGCAGCATCTCGGCCCATTTTTCCAGATGCCCGACGCCGATTTCCGGATTGCGCATGGCCTGCTTCACCAGGTCATCGCCCATGGCCGACAAGCCGGCCAGCCGACGGCCGTTGGCCCGTTCGGCATTCGCCTGAGCTTCGATCTTGCGGCGTGTTTCCGGTTGATCAAGTTCCGACTGAGACATCTCGCGGATCTGCTTGTTGGTTTCGTGCAACTGCAATTCGCGATCTCGCACTTCCAGGGCCTGGCGATGCCATTGGCTCATCTTTTCGGTGATCCAGATCGCATGCTGTTCAGGGGTCAGGATGTAGAACGTGTGGGGAGCCGAGTAAACACGCTCACGGCCGGGGAGATAGTCTTCGGCATAGACTCGCACGAGCACCTGCTGGGGTTCGATTCCGAGCGACTTGCCAGAGAACGTACCGTTGACTTCGAGCGAATCTTTGTCGGGGCCACCGGCTGACAGCAGACGCTCGCCAACTGCCGGCGATCTCATGATGGGGCTTTCGACCCCATTCCATTCCAGTCCAACGGCCTTGATGCCGAAATCGTCGCGAGCCCGGACTTTGAAGGCGAGCGTCTCGGTATCGAGCAGGACTTTCTGCCGGGGCAGGTCCTCCACGGTCAGCGACGGGGCTTCGTCTTCCCGTCCGCTCAGCGACACGACAAAGGGTTCACGCGCGGCCAGTCCGAAGGCATCGGTCCATTGGAACGCAACCTTGCGATCGCCTTTAACCGAGAATTCGGGGCTGGTGACCTGGGCGCCCTGGGGAGCCACTGATGTTCCATCAACCGTGGCACTGTTCAACTCCCGGCTGGCTGTGGCCTGCAGTTTCACTCGACTCCCTTCGACGAGTGCCAGCACCCCGCCACGCACGTCGCGTGTCTGCGAGTCCGGTTGTTTGAGGTACTCGGGCAGATGGACCACGGCGGTTACCGAGTTCAACTCCGGACGCAGTTTCGGATCGACAGTAATCGTCTGGCGGAAATCGCCGATCGCGACGGCGAGTTGCCCGCCTGAAATCTGCGCGGGAAGTTCAAATTGATATTGGCCATTGTTCAACGTGGCCACGAGTGCTGGCTGATCGCCGAGTTGCACCGTACCCCGAGCAGGATGGCTGAGGCTGGTTTCAGTTAACGTGGCAGTGAACTGGAATGGTTCGCCGTGCGGAACCACGAGTTGGTCAGACATTGGTTGAAAGGCGGCGAACGTGTACCGCGGCACATTCTGCCAGGGCAACAGCAACCGGGCCCAGGCGTTACCCGTTGCGGCCGGGAAAAAGAGGCCCAATACGACCATGGCGGCGGTCGGGCAGATGGCAAGCACAGTAAACAACTTATGGCGGGGTGCCGGCACGGCATCCTGGAAGTTCTGCTTCTGCGCGTCGTCGGCGACCTGGCGGATCGCCGCTTCGCACAGAGCACGTGAGCGGGCTTGTTCTGAATCGTTGTGGACCAGTTCAATCACACCCAGTAACTGGTCACCCAGATAAGGCAGTTTGTGACTGAGCAGCCGTGCCAATTGTTCCAGTCGGCGATTACGCCAGACCCAGCGATGCAGGGCGTACGGAACGACCACCAGGCCGGCGACGGTGGTCGCGAACAAGGCCAGTCGCATCCAGATCGGAGAATCCCAGAAACGGTCTGCCACAAACATGAGCAGGCAGGGGACGACCAGCCCGAAAACCGCGACGCATGCGGCTTCGATCATCTTGATCGACCAGACGCGCCGGCGGAAATTCTGAAGTTGGGTTTCCAGCCCTTGGGGCAACTGCAAGCGATCGGGTGTGGGAATCACGCTCATCTGACGACTCCTGAATGAGCCAGCGATGGCCAGCAAAAAAGGACTGTGAGTGTAAACGTTGAACTCGTCTGCAAATTAGATCAAACCGACAACTTTTCGACCAATCCAGAAGATGCCCATCAGGGTCACCATCAATCCGGCGACGTAGGGGTTACTCCACAACTGGACCCGGCTGATGGTGGGGGCCGGATCGGGCAACTCCGTCAGCGATCGGACGGCGTCTTCGACTTTGTCAGGATTGACGGCTTTTCCTCGCGTCACTCTCGCAATTTCGTCCATGACCTCGGGCCGAGCGGGCCGCCCGATTCGTTCTGTGGCCACTCCCTGGACGTAGAACGATGTCTCCAAGCTACCATCGGTTTGTTTGCAAGACAATGTGACTTGGTGTTTTCCGGGTTCC
>JAFEBR010000040.1 GCA_018242565.1 Planctomycetota bacterium
CAACGTCACGATCGTCAGCCCGATTACGAATACCGGGCTGATCAAGATCACGCAGGGGGACGATTACAAGGCGGCCGAAAACCGGGCGATCCCGTTTCCGTTGCCGGTCGCGCAGTGGGGCGACCTGACGAACGCGACCGTCGCGTTCGTGGCCGTGCGGGCGGGTTCGCGGATTGGCCCTCTGGCGGGCACGATTGTGAACGGCAACGCGTCCGGCCAGGCAGCCCAGGTTGAACTGGCGGCGGGCGACACGTCGAGTGCCCGCCCGTCGGACAATCAGAACGACACTTACGAATACGCCGTACGGGTCGTCAAAGCGGGGGACGAGATCACGGTATTTCGAGGGCCGTTGTTGTTGGAGCGGAATCTGTTTGGGTAGGTCGCGTTGCAGGAGCAGCCATGTTGATCAGCAAGATTGTGGAGACGTTCATTTCGTGGAATCAGCGACACCGCGCGTCAGCCACAGTCGCGTTTTACCGCGCTCGCTTGAAGAAGTTCCGCGTGGCCTACAACGCCCGGGAACTGGCGTCACTGACTCCGTTGGAGATCGACGAACACCTGGCCGCGGCAGGGGCGGGGATGTCCGACAGCACGCGGCATCACGACGTGGTGGCCTTGGAGCGGCTGCAGAAGTTTGCGATCGAGCACAAGTTGCTCGACAAGCCCGTGTTGAATTGGATTGCGACGAGCGCCCCAGGTTGCGAAATCACGTGGTGAGCCGCATTGCCATGCTGAATGTCACGCTAATCAGCGGCAGAGATACCCAGGCGCTGAAGCGCTTCGACGGCTGTTACGATGTGGATCCCCTCGAACTGCTGCAAGGGAAGCAGATGGCGCTTGTCGCCGGTCACGAGCAGTTCAACGGCCCCGGCCACGGCCGTCCCGAGAATCAGATTGTCTTCGGGATCAGTACTGGCTTGCACATCCCGCCGCGGTTCGACGAGGATCGACGCTGCTTCGATATCGGCCAACAGCGTTTGGGCCAACACGTCGCCGATCAGGTCGCGGATCTTGGGACGCGAGAGGACATTGGCGAGACGCTGGATCTGGTCTATGGAAGTGACCAAGTCAAACAGTTCGTCGTGCCAAGCGTCGGCGAGTCGGGCGGGAGGCCCCGCAGGAGAAAGCAGGCTGCTAACAAGAATGTTGTTATCGAGAAGGAGTCGCACCCGGCATGGCCTTCATGTTGGATTCGACGGCTTCCACGGTTTCGTCGATGACCCGCTGCAGAACGTCTTCGGGAACGGCTTGGGTTATTTCTCGCACATCGCCGATCGTGCGGAAGAACCGCTCGCGGGCGATCAGGCGTTCCACATAGAGCGACACCTGGCGGGCGTCGGAACTATCGAGCCCTTCGCGTTTCATCAAATCCTGAACGACTGCGAACGTTCGCGGGGTAATCGAGGGAAGGGTGCTTGAGTTAGCCATCGTCCAGACTCCTTTCGCGTATTTTAGCACAAAGGTCCCTGACCAGGCAACGAGTTTATGGCGACTGTAGTGCTATGCATCTCCATCGGGAGAACGCGCCAATAGCTGCTCGATCAAACCACTGGCGACCGAACGGAAGGCCCGGTCTTTCGGTCGCCATCAGGCCGGGCGTGGCGCGTCGAGAACCTCAGTCGGACATATTCCAGGCTGCGGGACTTGGCCGGTTTGCCGAAAGATCTGGTTCTGTATCTGGCCCGCCACGAGTGCGGCACGAAGATCTGCCGGGAAAAGGGGATCGAATACGCCCGGCGGCTGCTGGGGCACTCGAATATCTCGACGACCCAGCGCTACATGCA
>JAFEBR010000409.1 GCA_018242565.1 Planctomycetota bacterium
CTGAAGAAACTCCGCGAAGAACTGTCAGCCTGCGAGAAGAATCCCCCGGAACTTCCCGCGGCGATGGGGGCTAAAGAAGATGCCGTGGCGGATGTGCCAATTTGTATCCGCGGCAATCCCCTGAAATTAGGCGACATCGTGCCACGGCACACGCCGGCCGTTTTACGGGGACCGGCCGTCCCCGAGTTTTCGTCAGCCGAAAGTGGTCGCCGCGAACTGGCTCGCTGGATCACCGATCCGCAGCATCCGCTGACGAGTCGGGTGCTCGTGAATCGCATCTGGCGCTGGCATTTCGGCAAAGGGTTGGTGCGGACCACCGACAATTTTGGCCTGCTGGGCGACGCACCCTCACATCCGGAATTGCTCGACTGGCTGGCACGCCGATTTGTGCAGGAGGGTTGGTCGGTCAAAGCGCTGCACCGGTTGATTGTCCTGTCGCAGACCTACCGCCAGAGCAGTGTTCCGCATGCGGAGACCTTGTCGCGCGATCCCGATAACAAGTTTTGGGGGCGGTTGGATATCCGCCGACTCGAAGCGGAAGCCGTGCGCGATTCGCTGCTGGCCGTGGCCGGGACGCTGGATGAAACGGTGGGAGGCTCGCTGCTGACCGTGAAGAACCGGGGCTATCTGTTCGACCACACGTCGAAAGACCTGACCGATTACACGAGTCGTCGTCGGTCGCTGTATCTGCCGGTGATCCGCAACAACCTGTACGACCTGTTTCAGTTGCTCGATTATCCCGATGCGGCCGTGCCCACGGGAGATCGCGCGACCACAACCGTGGCGCCCCAGGCGCTGTTGTTGCTGAACAGCGAGTTCGTCATGCAGTGCGCACGCGACCTGGCACTCCGCCTGCTCGCCGCCGATGGCGACGAACAGTCTCGCTTGAACCGTCTGTACCTGCTGGCTTATGGCCGATTGGCGACCGAGGCCGAATGCACGGCCAACCGCGAGTTTCTCGCGGCTGTGACGCAGGCACTGCCGAATACCGAAAGTGACCTGAAGCGTCGACAAGAACAGGCCTGGGCCGTGTTGTGCCACACGGTGCTGGCCTCAAATGAATTCGTTTACGTGCGATAATGTCGGTGCGGGTGACGGGCAGGCGCCGCTGGCGGTGCCAGATCTCTCGCAGCAGGAGAAATGAGTCCATGTTGTTCAATCAGACGATCTCCCGACGTGATCTGTTGGCCCGCTCGGCCGTGGGCTTTGGCTCGCTGGCGCTGGCTTCGCTGTGTGCCGAGGCCGCGCCGGTCGCCACTGTGCCGACCGATCCGATGGCCCCGCGTCTCCCGCATTTTCCGGCGCGAGCCAAGCGGGTCATTTTCCTGTTCATGAAGGGGGGGCCTTCGCATGTGGATACGTTTGACCCCAAGCCCCTGTTGACCCGCGACGATGGCAAGCCGTTGCCGTTCGCCAAGCCGCGTGTGCAGTTTGCTCCCACCAGCAATCTGCTCAAGTCGCCGTGGTCCTTCAAGCAATACGGCGAGAGTGGTAGCTGGGTCAGTGAATTGTTTCCCCGGCTGGCGGCACAGGTCGACGATTTGTGTTTAATTCATTCGCTGCATGGGACCAACCCTGCCCACGGTGGTGCGGTTCTGAAGATTCACACGGGCAGTGACAATTTCATTCGCCCGAGTATGGGGTCTTGGGTGAGTTATGGACTGGGGACAGAGAACGCGAATCTGCCGGCGTTCGTGACGATTTGCCCCACGCTGGCCCACGGGGGCATCAATAACTGGAGTTCCGCCTTTTTGCCGGCCGTCTACCAGGGAACGCCGTTGGGAAATGCGAGCGTGCCTTCCGATCAGGCGAAAGTGAAATACATCAGCAATGGCTCGGTTGCCCGTGAAATCCAACGGATGCAACTGGATCGCCTGAATGCCATCAACCGGGAGCACCAGTCACACAGCGGCCCCGAAGCGTCGCTCGCCGCCAGAATCAATTCGTTTGAATTGGCCTTCCGGATGCAGAATGAACTGCCGCGGGTCGAGGACCTGTCGGGCGAATCGCAGGCGACACAAAAACTATACGGCATGGACGATCCGGTGACGGCGAATTTCGGCCGGATGTGTCTCATGGCGCGGCGGTTCGCCGAGGCCGGTGTACGCTTCATTCAAGTCACTCACAGCGACAGCAAAGTGCAATGGGACCAGCATTCGGACTTGAAAAATGGGCATGAAAAGAATGCCCGCGAGGTCGATCTGCCCATCGCCGGTTTACTGCAGGACCTGAAAGCCCGTGGGTTGCTCGAAGACACTCTCGTCTGGTGGGGAGGCGAATTCGGACGGACCCCCGTCGCCGAGTCGGGGAACGGGCGCGATCATAACCCCGAAGGATTCACCATGTGGCTGGCCGGCGGGGGCGTCAAGGCCGGTCTGCGGTACGGCACCACCGACGATTACGGCTATTACGCCGCCGAGAACAAGGTGCACATTCACGATCTGCACGCGACGATCCTGCACCTGTTGGGCCTGGATCACGAGCGTTTGACGTATCGTTACGCGGGCCGTGATTTTCGACTGACCGATATCGAAGGAAATGTGGTCCGCGACGTGCTGGCCTGACTCCGTGACCAGAGGCGCGCGGCACAGCACCGAATGAATGTGGCCTCAGTAATTTCCCGTCGGCACACCATCATCAATCGAAGCCAGGTTTTGATAGGTGCTGCCGGGAGTGGCGGGCGGACCCGAGGCGATGCTGTCGTTGATGAACTTGACCGAGCCGTCTCCAAACAGAAAGTGCCCTCCGCCGGAATGCAGACTGCTGAACCCCAGATAGGGCAGGGGGCCCGATTTCGACGGGGCGATCGGGGTTTTCAGGTTCAACGGGCTCTGCGGATCGCAGGAACCCAGAACCAGGGCGAACCCCTGCCATTCGGGAAAGTTGTCGTCTCCCGCACCAGGCCAGACGGTGTCGCCACCGGTGTACTGATTGCCGCCGAGGTTCGTGGGCGAACGCCGCTCGCCCACCAGAAAACAATTGCTCAGGCCATCTTTGAAATCTTCAAACCGAGTGCGGCTGGATTCGCCGAAGGCCCCATCGGTTAACATCAGGCCCCCGGCATTGCGGAAACTCGCACCCATAACGGCGGGATAATTGGAACGCCCAAAGGTGGATGTGGATCCTGGCATCAACCCATTCAGTCCACCGGCGGGAATCGTCAGAGCCGCGGCACCGGTATCACTCGGGCAGAGAAAGACCGAGAGTTTGGTGGCCAGCAAGGGTGTGGCGGGGTTGAAGGACGTCATCACCGCATTAAACCCGATGGCGGGTGCGCCGTATCCGTTGGTGCCCCCCGGAATCTGCTTGATGTTCGTGTACAGCGCGCCCTGATCGAGATCCGACAGAATCATCGTCCCCCAACCCCACAGGGCCCCCTGATTCGAATTCGGGAAGCCGGCGTATCCAAAGGGCAGCGTGTTGGCGACCACGTGATAGCTGTGCAGGGCAATCCCCAATTGTTTGAGGTTGTTTTTGCACTGTGTGCGTCGCGCGGCCTCGCGGGCCATCTGCACGGCGGGCAGCAGTATGGCCACCAGCACGGCGATGATGGCAATTACCACCAGGAGCTCAATCAAAGTGAATCCGCGAGTACGAAAGCGTCTACCGTGCATGTCGCCAGCTCCAGTCACGAACACCATCACGTTTCGCAGAAGTTCATTATCGAAACCGAGGTTCGCTGCTGGCGAGGATATCCGGGGCGTAATGGCAATACCAGACAAGGGGCCGCGAACAGCGTGACAATGAGCGTTCTCGATCCGCGCCGACCAAACTCCGGTCCCCACCTGAGTGGGGACCGGAGTGCGTTTAAGTCACCAAAGCCACCAGCACAACACCCTGTTGCACCTGGTTCAATTGTTGACGGGCTGAGTGTAACGCCCCACGAACAGGATCGTGTCCGTTTTGCGATCACGAATCAGGAACACGAAGGGGCGATCAGCGCGAAACACCGGGGTAAACGGGCGAGCGGCGACCGCGGCGCGGGGAGCCATCATCGCCACAACTGTCGCAGCGGCCGCTTCCGTCCCCTTTTCAGAGACATCGACCCGTGCCGCATGAATCACCTTGCCGATGTACAGTCGGTGTTCGTAGTCGTCACTGCTCGACATCCCGCCAAACTGGGCGCCACTGCCATCTGGCTGGGGCATGGTCAACGCGCGGTCCATGCCCAGGGCGGTTAACGAATCCGACAGTTCGACATCAAAATCCATTTTGAAACGGGGGATGTAGGTATCAACCGGCCGACTGGCCAGGCCCTTGATCAAGTCCGGCCAGCGTTCCGCCGTCAGGTGTTTCTCGACCTGCTCCAACCCGCCGGGCGATCTCGGAGTCAGCAG
>JAFEBR010000410.1 GCA_018242565.1 Planctomycetota bacterium
AACGGCCCCTCGGCGAGTGGAGTGCCTACGAGCCCTGCAGAGTCCACACTGTGCCTTCGCGAGACATGGACTTAGCCACCAACCGTCCACTTTTCTTTCGGCACAGCAGACGGCACAGCCCCACGCAAATTTCCGGAAAGAAATTTTTGCGACCCCGCTGACAATTCCTCGACGTCTGGTTCCTGGTCGTGGCGGCTGGAATTCCCCCCGCGCGGCCAGGACCACAGAGCCACGGCGCACTGTGTCGCGGCCACGATCATACCGCGACCAAACGGCTCAGATTTGACGGCTCGCAGCGCGTCTCACAAATCGCGCGCGGCCGCGAGTCTCTCTGGCTGTCGAATTTGTAATCGGTCTCACAGGAACGGTTCGTCGATCATTGGTGTTTAACCCCACTGGAATTCAGCGGGCCCCAGCGCAGACGATCGACAATTTGAATACAACAGACCAGACGACACCGACGATGCCGCGACCAGCGGCAAACAACTTCACACACCAGGCAGCGACGCGTGTTCCGTCGCGAAGACGTCAACTGGCGTTCCGGATCAGTGCATTGGCATTCCCATTCGCGCTCATCGCGATTGCCAATCTGGCTTTGTATGTTGCCGATTACGGCTTCGATACTTCGTTGGTGGTACCGGTGTCAGCCAGCCAGCCGTCACGTTACTACCTGAATCCACGAGCCGACATCGTGTATGGGCTGCTTGATCTCAGAGGGCCCGAGCCACAGTCATTCGCGCTCCCGAAACCGGCCGACACGTTCCGCGTCGTCGTGGTCGGCGAGTCCTCGGTGCAGGGCTATCCGTATCCCTCGGAACTCGCCTTTCCGCGACAGTTGCAATTGGTGCTGGAACGCCAACTCTCCCAAAAACACGTGGAAGTCCTGAACGCAGGAATCGTTGGCATCAGCACCACTCCGCTGGTCGATGTCGTCCGACAGGTTTTGACCTCGGCTCCCGACCTGATCGTGGTTTACGCCGGGCACAACGAGTTCTACGGAGTGGGCGGCGTCGCCTCCAACGTCTCCACGGCCCCCTGGCAATTCGAAGTCCGACGCTTTCGCCTGGCGCAGTTATTTCATGGCCGTCCGCCAATCACCGTGACCGCCGGGCAAGATCTCATCTCGACCCTGCCGCAACAGTCCAGCGCCGGCCAGAGTCCGCGGCTTGAAGCGCAAGCCCGCGAACAGTACCGCCACAACTTGCAGACGATCATCCGAATTTGCCAACGGGCCCAGGTCCCAACGCTGCTTTGTGGCGTCGCCAGCAACCTGCGAGATCAAAGCCCCGAGCTTCGCTACCTCGCCGAAGACCCCCTCGCCGAGATCACCCTGCCAGACCAGGATCCGAACGATCCTCAGTCGCTCGAGAAGTCTCTCGTCCACTTGCGCGAGGTGTGCTCCCAGGCCTGTGCACAGACACCGCTCAACGCCGTGGCCCATTATCGACTGGCACAAGTCTGCGAGGCCTTAAAAGACTTCGAGGCGGCCGGCGCAGCGTATCGAACAGCGCGCGACACCGATGTCTGCCGCTACCGCGCTCCCGGCGATTTTCGCGATATTGCCGCCGACCTGGTGCGTCAGGCGCCGCCAGCACTCGTCAAATTTGTGGACCTCGCCCCCGTATTTCAACACGCCACAACGTACGCGGTTCCCGGAGGCGACTTCTTCCTGGAACATGTGCACTTCAACACCGAGGGGCATTGGCTGGTGGCTCGCACGCTGGGCCAATTCATTGTCGAAGGGTTTCAGGAGGCAACGTGGTCTGAGTCGGCACTCCCCAGCACGGCGGAACGCGATGACTGGCTGGGACTCGTCCCCGAAGACCAGATCACAGCCCATATGCTGGCCTACATGCTCATCCAGCAGTCCCCCTTCAACCGTTCGGCCGATGCGCAGCGACATCAGTCGGAATTGTCGTCCCGGATTCAAGACTTGATTGCCCCCCTCACCGCAGAGGAACGCCGACGCCTGCAATCGCTGCCTAACGCCACCAAGGTCGACGATCTCATCGATGGCCTGGGCAGAGACCTGTTGCAGTCGGGGGCTCCCGCAGTGGCACTGGCCTATTTTGAGCGCGGGGAACGCCGTCGCCCCTGGCTCGCCAATTCGCACATCTTCGCGGCGGTCTGCCTCGAACAATTGGGTCAAATCGACGCCGCGACCGCCGCCCTGCGGCGGGCAGATCAGGCCAGTCTGCCTCCCCTTCCCACCCTGTTACAGGTCCGCCAGCAGGTGGAAGCCAAACTGTCGCGCAGCACCAAGGCTCCGCGGCCGTAACAACCGGCACCATTGATTTTCGCAGGCCCCGCTCCCTCCGGAGGTTGATAGCGACAGCCACCTGCCGATCTGCGATATTAACGGCGACCGTATTTCCTCAGCCTGCAAGCCCCTGCTTATGTACGACTGGAAGCATTCCCTGGCCCGTAACCGATTCGCCTCGATCCCGCTGATTCTGTGCTGCGCGATCGGTTTTGGCGTAATTGCCGGCTGTAACTCCCGCGACAAGACTCCAACGGCCAAGTCAGCCGACACCCCGGCGGAATCCTCCGCCGAGCGCGGCTCCGGGTCGGCACTCCCCGACTGGAACTATCAGCCCCGCAAAGCGTTCGACACCAGTGGATTTTTCATGGTGGGTGGCAGTGTCAAAGCCTGGCCTCCCGAAACCCCCTTGAAAGAAGTCGCCAACTTGTGGGGCCAACCCGGGATGAAGCTCTTCGCCATGCTCGACCAGATGCTGGCGCAACCCGGTATGTCCCCCTTCGACCGCACGCGT
>JAFEBR010000411.1 GCA_018242565.1 Planctomycetota bacterium
ATCGTCGAGGGGGGCGGTGATTTTGTCATCGCGGTGAAGGACAACCAGCCCAAGCTTCGGGAAGCAATCGAGGCCCATTTTGCCAAGCATCTCGAAAACGATTTCGCAGACCTGCGTTATCGCCGGCAGGAGACCAAGGACGAAGCTCACGGGCGGATTGACGAGCGGTCCTACTACTTGAGCAGAGTCCCTGCGGACTTCCCGGTGAAGAAAGACTGGCCATGGGTCAAGGCGATCGGATACTCGCTACGTGTGACGACACGCGCCGATGGAAGCGAGACCGGAGAGGTCCGGTACTACATTCTGAGTCGATACTTGAGCGGCAAACGCTTCAGTGAGGCCGTCCGCTCCCATTGGAGTATTGAGTCCATGCACTGGGTGCTGGACGTGACCTTTCGTGAGGATGATAGTCGCACCCGCGAACGCACATTAGGCAACAATCTGAGTTGGTTGCGACGCTTTGCCGTGACGCTCTTGAAGCGGCATCCGGTACAAGACAGCATCCGTGGCAAGATGATTCGCTGCCTGATGAATACCCGAGTCTTGACCGAAGTCCTGACGAATCAACAGCTTTGATATGCGCTGGCCCTGGGGGCCAAATCGAGTGCCGCATCGTCGCCGCAAAACGTGGCATTGAAGAAGTCCAGAAATCCCTCGTGACCGAGAATCACGGTGCTTTCTGCCAGATCGTCTGCAAAGTGGGTGTGAGCGCGCCAGCGAATTGCAGAGCCGTCTTGATCAGAGACTGCAATGACCACTTCGGCAGAGGAAAGCGGGATTTGCTGACCACCAAAAGCCGTCGCGCCTGGGCCTGTTCCCATGACTGTTTCGATTCCCAGATTTCGCGCAACCGCTAAGGGGAAAATTGAGTTGTCGGCTCCCGTGTCTACAAGGCCCATCACGTCAATGTGGCCCTTTGGCCCATAGACTCGAATTGGGATTTCCGGTCGGAAGACTACAATTTCTTCGCCCGTGTCGATCGATGCCACGAGGTTCAGAGTGTAGGGAAATCTCATGCGCGACCCACGAACGACTTACCGAGAACACGCTGCATCAGTGGTTCCTGGCAACCGGCAGCGATGGCTTCCGCCCATACGTCGCCAAACCTTTGTCCGTGTGCCACGACTCGTTGGCGATCAGGCGTCCAAGCCACCCATTGGCCGGTCAAGTTGGCGGGAGTGGGGACGGGCCGATCGGGAAACCGTTGGCTTGCTTCTTCAGGCGTCATTCGCATAAGGGTCGCCCGCTATCGTGTTTCATTAATTCTCTAAATCATCCGACTGTCGCGCCCTGATTTTTTCTCGTGCTAACGCCCCCATCAACGGCGGATGATCCGAGTGGTGCCCCACTTTAGAAATGTCACAATGCCGACTGCTGGGGTGGCATTCCAGAACGGGGTTGCGCCTCCGTTTGAGATAGTGTGTGAAGGCACAAATGGAAATCAGAGCGGGACGTCATTCGAACTCCGAAATCAAAACAGTGATCTGTGTTGGCTGCCCTTTCCGGCTACGCCTCTTCCACAATCAATGGCAGCGAGTGAATCGCGTTGCCGCCGGATTTCAGGAAGGGGCGGGGCATGGGTTGTGCATGCCCGGCGGTGTCGATAGTCCGGCAGCGCAGGTCGTACTTGCCGGCGGGCAGGCCGGGCACCAAAGCTGCCCAGTGGACAATCGAATGGCGCAGGGGCCACGTCGTCGGCTTGCCCGACTGCGGGTCGATCCCCAGAGTCCCGGAGGGCAGCGGTCCCGGCAAGCCGCCACCCCACTGTTCCGGCGGCGCCAATACCTGGGCGTCTTTCCAGTCGGCTTTCGTAAACCAGGGGTCGTCGGCGGGCCAGGCGGGTTCCTGGGGAGTGATGACATATTGAACTTTCTGCAGTCCCGAGGTCCCCACCTGCGCCAGTCCCGTCACCGGAATGGCCTGCCCCGGTTTCACCTTGAAAGGTCGCGAGAGGAGGCGGGCATTGGTCTTCAGTCCGCTATCGACATCATTGTTGCCGTTGGCGTAGGTGTCGTTCCCGAACGGGGAATTCGTGAGCACCACCCGAATCAGCCATTTGACCGACTTGAAGCCATACGCTTCGGGGACCAGCATGCGGACGGGCCCACCCCGCTTGCCATCCAGAAACTCGCCATTGAGTTTGTAACACAGCAGCACCGGGTATTCCCCCGGCGGATCTTCCAGCACCCGGCCGATGGGCAGCGAACTGCGAAAGATCTGTTTGGGGGCATCGTTGTGATAGCCATAGTAAAATACTCGGCGGACATTCTCGGTCGGTTTGGCCAGCCAGATCACGTCGCGCAGCGGCACTCCTTCCCAGAGCCCCATTCCGAGGGGTGAGACGCCGTTGTTGCAGGTCATGACCTTCAGATACCGCACCGCCTTCGTCTCGGCCAGTTTCATCAGGCCGGTCCAGTCGAGGGCGGTCCCCGCCTCGCGCGACAGGGGGTGCTCGAGTTTCGCCGGGAATTCGGGGTCGGAAACGACTTCCAGCTTCCAGCTCTCGCGGGTCAGTCCGACCTCCTGCAGTTTTTCGAGCGGATGCGTGTACGGCAGCGGATCGCCCCGTTCGACCAGTTGAAAGTCGTCCCATTTGGTCAGATATTCGAGCTTGGCCAGCTCGACGGCGAGGGGGTCTGGCTCGTCGCCTCGGGCAGCCAGTGGCGACAGGGCCCACGCTGCGGCCCCGGCCACGCCCAGGTTTAGGAAATACCGCCGTGAGATGGACTTATGGACGGTCAGAACAGCGTGCGGGTCAGGCATGGGAAAATGCTCCGGAAAGGCGATGCGCTCCCGATTCTACCCCGTTTGACAGCCGAATTGCCATTGCAGACTGGTTCTGCGCTGATGGCGCAAAGTTGATGGGCGACCGCGGCGGGAACGGTGTCAGACGCCGTGATACCGGTGGCGAGCCGCTTGCAATCTCCAGAATTTACTTCTAGGCTAAATCATTATTGGCGTACGAAAATATTGGGAATAATCTGCGGTCGTCGCGCATCCAAGAATGTTGCAGCCGGATTCCCCGTGTGTCGGGGCAGAGATCGGCGCCAAGTATGACCGTAAATGGTCGCGTTTCCATTTGAGGAGAATTCGGATGAAGAAGCTGTTGACTTTGATTGCGTTGGTTGGTTTGGGCGGTTTCGTGGGTTGCGATTCTTCGGCTCCGACGACCACTCCCTCGAGCGGCCCCCCGTCGAACATGACCCCGAGCACCCCGCCGGCCGGTCACGGCGCGAAGCCCGAAGGCGAAAAGAAAGAAGAAGCCGCCGCCGGTGAAGGCGAGAAGAAGGAAGAAGCCGCACCTGCCGAAGGTGAAAAGAAGGAAGAAGCCGCGCCCACTGAAGGCGAAAAGAAGGAAGAATAGTCTTCGGCCCCGGATGACCGGGGTTCCGAAGAGTCTGTTTGCAGACCCGACCTCTCGCCGAGGCCGGGTCTTTTTTTATGAAATCGCCTCTTTTCACGGCCATCGACCTGGCTGTCGCGTCTGACTCTATTGCAGCGGAATCAGCAGGGCCTGACTGGCCCGCTGCACTGTCGCCGCCAGCGTCTCGATAAACGGCCGCTCGGCCAATGTGCCGCGCAGCGACCAGATCACGTGGCCGTTGGTCCAGGCGGCATCGCGGGCGGCCTCGACTTTCCACAACGCCACCACGTCATCCAGACGCAGCAACAGACCGTCGATGGCGCGCCATTCAGGAGGAATGAACCGGTCTTTCTGCTGTGCCTCCACTGCCGCCAACACGTGATTGATCCGTTCAAAATCACGGTGCAGGGGCGTGTTGGTCGCGGGGGTAGTCCCCCGCTTCTGCCAGGTTTCCAACAGCGCGAACGGCAGGTCATGATTGATATGGGCGTTCATCCCCGCCAAAGCAAACTGCAGCGGTGCCAGTCGCGAGTTGCCGCGCTGCTGAAACAGCGGTCGCCACGCCGCCGGTACCGCGGCGATTCCCTGTGCCGAGGCCTCCAGGGCGGCGAAATACAGACCGGCGAAGGTGGTGTCGAGAAACTCGGTGGCGGGCCAATCTTCGAACGTCGCGGCGGCGGCTTTGACGGCCTGCGTGACCGCCAGATACAGCGAGTTGAACTGCCGGACACCATCGCGTTCGGGCAAAGCCGCATCAATGTCCTGCAGGCGGTCGATCACCTCGTCGATGGTGGGCATTTCTGCATTCCGTGAGCCGGGTGCGTGAACTGGGAATTCTGGAGAGAAAACGAGCCGGGCAGCCGCCTTTGACGGCGATCCGCGTTTGCGGGCCGGTCGATGCGGAATCAGCGCTCGGCCGACCCTTGGCACCGCCGTTCCTGCCTCCCCAAGTGACCAGGTTTGACGGGCAGGCTTTCCGCAGGGGCTTCTCCGGTGAGAAACAGTGGCAACCACGGCTGGATTCTACCCGTTTGCCCGGTTGTCCGATAGAATCTGTCCGTTTCCCCGACCAATCGACCGCGTCAGGCAGACGGGCCAACCCCTGCAGCGTGTCTTCTGTGTTCCAACGTCAGTAAATCAGAAAATTGAGTATGTTTGATAAAGTTGCGACCGACGCCGGTTTCATTCGTGGCGAGCATGAAGTCCTGAAGTTCTGGAAGTCGGCTCAGATTTTCGACAAGTTGCGGCAGCAGAACTCGGGGAAACCACATTGGAGTTTCCTGGACGGGCCGATCACCGCCAATAACCCGATGGGGGTGCACCACGCCTGGGGTCGCACCTACAAAGACGCGTTCCAGCGGTACTTCGCCATGACGGGCCGCGAACTGCGGTTCCAGAACGGATTCGACTGCCAGGGATTGTGGGTCGAAGTCGAAGTCGAGAAAGAACTGGGCCTGGGGACTAAGGGAGCCATCGTCGAGCATGGCATGGATCAGTTCGTGCGGGCCTGCAAGCAGCGGGTGCTGACCTTCGCCGCCCGGCAGACAGAACAATCGGTCCGCCTGGGCTACTGGATGGATTGGGATGATCCCGATTCGTTGCGGAAACTGGCTGCCGGAATCGGTACCGACAAGCCCGTCACGATCACCACGCCGCGCGGCCAGACGGTGACCGCACCGGCCGAAGAGATTGTCGCCCGGCTGGGAAATCCCGAATGGGGAGGCAGCTACTTCACCTACTCGACCGAGAATAACGAGACGATCTGGACCTTCCTGAAAAAGTGCCATCAGCGCGGAAAGATCTATCGGGGCTACGACGTCATGCCCTGGTCGGGGCCTGGGGGCAGCGCGTACAGCCAGATGGAGGTCGCCGAGGGGCGCAAGTTGACCACCCACAAATCGGTCTTCCTGCGGTTTCCGCTGAAGGGACGCGAAAACGAGTATCTGCTGATCTGGACGACGACCCCCTGGACGCTGACGAGTAATGTCGCCGCTGCGGTCAACCCGCAACTGGAATACGTCCGCATCCAGGCCCGCCGCGACGGTGCCGTGTACTATTTCGCGAAAGACAACCTCGAATTTCAGCGACTGGCCAAAGAGTTCAAAGAGGGCTTCGGCCGGCCGGAATGGGGCTGGCCCAAAGGGGTCGCCAAGCTCAAAACGATCTCGCAGATCTTCAAAGAGCAGGGGGGGTACGACGTCCTGGGCACCCTCTCCGGGGCCGAGATGGTCGGGTGGGAATACACCGGTCCGTTCGATGAACTGCCGGCCCAGAGCCAGTCGGGCGGATTTCCCGTGAATCCCGATCTTGGCTCGGCGACCGGCATTTCGTGCCATCGGGTCGTCGATGGCGGCCGTGATGCTGAAGGCAAGCCCACCGTCATGGCCGGCGAAGGAACGGGCATCGTCCACACGGCCCCCGGTTGCGGCGATATCGACTTCGTGCTGGGGAAAAATCTGGGCATCGTGGCGATTGCGCCTCTCGCGGAAGATGGCCGGTTCGTGGAAGGCTTCGGCCCCTTCACCGGCCGGGAAGCGATCGATCGCCAGACTGCCGAACTTGTGTTCGAAGAACTGCGTCAGAAAGGCCTGCTGGTCGCGGTCGAAGAGTATCCTCACATCTACCCGCACTGCTGGCGGACGGGTGTAGAACTCGTCTTCCGGCTGGTCGACGAATGGTTCATCAAGATGGATTGGCGCCAGGAAATCATGGATGTCGTCAAGAACATCCGCTGGCTCCCTGAGAGCATCGACGGGCAGACGCGCGAGCTGGAATGGCTCGGCAACATGCGCGACTGGATGATCTCGAAAAAACGGTTCTGGGGTCTGGCGCTGCCCATCTGGGTGGACGAAGAAACCGACGACTTCGAAGTCATTGGCTCACTCGCGGAGCTCAAAGAGCGGGCCGTGGAAGGCTGGAATGAATTCGCCGGTCACACCCCGCATCGACCCTGGATCGATAAGGTCAAGATCCGCAATCCGAAGACCGGCAACCTGATGACGCGCGTGTCCGATGTGGGTAATCCCTGGCTTGACGCCGGGATCGTGCCGTTCTCGACGATGCAATACAACTCGAACCGCGCCGCCTGGAACAGCTGGTACCCGGCGGATCTGGTGCTCGAGTGTTTCCCGGGCCAGTTCCGCAACTGGTTCTATTCGTTGCTGTCGCTCTCGACGATGATGCGCTACGACGAAACCGACGACCCGGCCGAAAAACGCCCCTTCAAGACCTTGTTCGGCCACCGCCTGGTGATGAACGAGGAAGGGAAGCCGATGCACAAATCCGACGGCACGGCCATCTGGTTTGAAGAGGCTGCCGAGCAATTGGGAGTCGATACCATCCGCTGGATGTACCTGGCGCAGAACCCGGCGGCCGACCTGCGCTTCGGCACCCGCCACAAAGATCAGCATGTGACCTTGGAAACGGTCGACGGCCCGATCTCGAAGACCAAGGAAGGGGCTCCCACCTGCGAGGTGGTCAGCAAGCCGGCCGATGAAATTCGACGGCAAGTGCTGATTCCGCTGTGGAACACCTACGCTTTCTTCGTGAACTACGCCCGCCTCGATGATTTCGACCCCACCGCGCCGCTGGTGCCGGTGGCCGAGCGCCCGGAAATCGACCGCTGGGTGCTCTCGAATCTACAGGCCCTGATTACCACGGCCCGGCGCGAGATCGAAGAATTCAACACGGCCGGCTTCCTGCGCGAGGCGGCCGCCTTCATCGACGATCTATCGAACTGGTACGTCCGCCGCAATCGGCGCCGCTTCTGGCGGTCGCGTGCTGGGGGAGACCGCGACAAACTGGCCGCGTATCAGACGCTGTACCAGGTGCTGGTCACCCTCACCCGATTGCTGGCTCCGGTCATTCCGTTCATGACCGAGCGGATGTATCAGAACCTGGTGGTGACGGCGATCCGTGCCCGTCAGGCAGCGGGTGGCACGAGTGGCGCCAGCGACTGGCCCGAAAGTGTGCATCTGTGTGCCTATCCCGAGCCTGATCCGGCGCTCAGTGATCCGCAACTCAGCG
>JAFEBR010000412.1 GCA_018242565.1 Planctomycetota bacterium
ATAGGGAGGTCAAAGCGGCAGCGAAGATCAGCCACTCCAACATCGTCACAGCCCACGATGCAGATCAGGCCAACGGCGTTCACTTCCTCGTCATGGAACTGGTGGAAGGAAGTGACCTGTCCGCCTTGGTCAAGAAGAACGGCCCGTTTTCCACCGAGAAATCCCTGAATTACGTCCTGCAAGCCGCCAGGGGGTTGGAGGCGGCCCATGAGGCGGGTATCGTCCACCGGGATATCAAGCCCTCTAACTTGCTCCTCGACAAGAAGGGTACAGTCAAAATTCTCGACATGGGCTTGGCTCGACTCGGTGCAGACGGCGATGATTCTCCGCAAGCCGATCTGACGTCCACCGGCACGATCATGGGGACCGTGGATTACATGGCCCCCGAGCAAGCCTTGGATACGAAGTCTGCAGATGCCCGTGCCGACATTTATGCCTTGGGGTGTTCGCTGTATTTCCTGTTGACCGGGAAAGCGACCTACGACGGCGACACCGTGATGAAGAAACTGCTGGCTCACCGGGAACAGCCGATTCCGTCCTTGCGTGCGGCTTGTCCCAACGTCTCGGAGCAGCTTGAGGCCGTATTCAAGAAGATGGTCGCCAAGAAGGTGGAAGATCGTTATCAGTCGTTGACGGACGTCATTGCCGAATTGGAGAAATGCAGTTCCGGGCAGACGAATTCTGTGAGCGTTCACCAGTCGGCCAGTACGGAGTTTGAAAACAGTGCGATCACGTTCTTCAAAAACCTGACCGCTACGCCGACGATTCAACCATCCATGGCGCGTAAACCGGAGGTTACCCGGACAGGCGGAAGAAACAATAATAAGCTCCGCTACGTAGCGATCGGTGCGGCAATGCTCGGCGTGCTGATCTTGGTGGCAATGATCAGCACGCTTCAAACCAAAACCGGCAAGCTGAACGTCGAAGTCGATCAACCGGATGCTGTGGTGCAGGTGCTGGATGCCGATGGGACGGTCGAAAACAGCCAGAAAGGTGGTGGTGGAAAGATCACAATCGATGTCGATCCCGGCAAGCACCGACTCAGGGTCTTCAAAGATGGCTTCTCGACCTATGAGCAAGAGTTTGAGATGGAGACCAACGGGAAGAAAGAAATCACGGCAAAGTTAGTGCCGGTGGAGCAGAAGCCGGACATGGCGGCGACTTCTTGGCACGGTTGGCCGGCGGATGCTCCCCAGCCTGCCGTCGCCCCTTTTGATGCAGAACAGGCGAAGAAACATCAGGAGGAATGGGCCGCATTCCTCAAGACTCCGATTGAATATACGAACAGTATCGGCATGAGATTCCGCATGGTCCCGCCCGGCGAGTTCATGATGGGATCCACGGAAGAGGAAATTCAAGACGCTGTCAAACTTCTCGGATGGAAAGAGTATGTTCCAAGCGAAGGACCACGGCACAAGGTTGTTTTGTCGCAGCCGATCTACCTGAGCATCCACGAAGTGACGCAGGAAGAATATCAACGTGTAATGTTCCGAAATCCCGCTCATTTTGCATCGAAGGGGGCTGGGGCGGATTTTCTTGATGACGAAGATACACGACGATTTCCGGTTGAGTCAGTGAGTTGGATTGATGCGGCTGAATTCTGTGCAAAGCTGAGCCAACAACAAGAGCTGAAACCGTTTTACGCCCGATTCGGCGAAACAATCACGCAATTGGAAGGCACCGGCTATCGCTTGCCAACAGAAGCCGAATGGGAATTTGCCTGCCGTGCCGGAACCACGACGAAGTATTGGTTTGGTGATCAAGACCAAGATACGATTCTGGCAGGTTGGGTTGCTTCGAATTCCGCCATGCGGACTCATCCGATAGGTGAATTAAAGCCGAATCCATTCGGGCTATCCGACTTGTCGGGCAACGTGTGGGAATGGGTACAGGACTGGTGGAGTCCAAGCTTTTATAGCCAGTTTGACAACGCAACCGCACTGAATCCAATCGGTCCACCTTCTGTTGGTTTGCAGCGAGTTGTCCGTGGCGGCTGCTTTCTTGATGGCCATTCGGCGTCTTTTCGATCGGCAGGACGAAGAGCTTTTGCCCCTGATACTCGTGGAGAGTATCTCGGCATCAGAGTATGTCTGCCAGTGGATGCCGTGAAGCAACTTGTAACGACTCCCGCGGTCAATGAGCGCCCCAAACCAGCCACTTAGGGCGGCTTCACAACCGGCCAGGGGAGGATGTGGTGAAAGGGACAGATACGGTGTTCGGGACGGGGCCCGAACGACCACGATTACCGGAGGGCGCCGGTGGCCGGTTTTGAAGTCTGGCGGATCTGGGGGACATGCTGTGTCCCCACGTTTCGACGCGGCTCGTAAGGCCGACGACACGAGCGAGACTCGCTGGCGAGAGTCGATTGACCAGTGGGCTGGCGCCGCACCGTTCGCCTGTTTCTGGCGTGGGCCCAAACCGCCTGGCGAACGGCCAGCGTCAGCTGGCTGGTCATTCAGCTTGTCCGACAAATGCCGCGTGGCACGTCACCCGATCTCCGCCAACGAATTTGACGAATCCCCCTAACGACGGGCGGGGGCAACGTGGGGGGGCATCGCACGTCTCACCGCCCTCCCAACAGCAACCGCCAGCGAGCCGCCCGGGTTTATCCCGGCGGTTTCCGCGTGCCTCCCCAACAGGGGATGAATCCGCCGTTTGACTCGGCGCAGAAAGCCCCGAGCAGACGCCGTCCCTTTAGCGACAGACACACGTGAGCCCCCCCCCGGCCGGCAGCTGCTTCTGCTTCTCTGACCGGTATCACCACTCCACGCTGATACTGCCGGGATAAACCCGGCAGCTCGCTCAAGTCACATTCCCCCAGCCAGCCGCAGCGCACTTCCACCGCTTCTTACGGCACGCGCCCCCGCGCGTGTCATCGCACGTCTCACCGCGCCCCTTACACCAACCGCCAGCGAGCCGCCCGGGTTTATCCCGGCGGTTTCCGCGTGGCTCCCCAACAGAGGATGAATCCGCCAATCGACTTGGCCCAGAAAGCCCAGAGCAGACCGCGTCCCGTCAGCGGCAGTCGCATGCGGCGCGAGTTCATTTTCGGTCACGATGATTCTCCGGACAAAAAGTCTCACGCAAAGCCGCCAAGGC
>JAFEBR010000413.1 GCA_018242565.1 Planctomycetota bacterium
ACCGTGAGTCTCGTCCAGGAAGCCCGTGGCGGTCCATTCGTTTTCTGGCATGATTTACCCGGAGCTTGCCGCACGGCCAAGACCCTGGGGTTTGACGCGGTCGAGGTATTTCCCCCCAGCCCGGATGCGGTTGCTCCCGCCACCTTGCGGAAACTACTCGATGACAACGGGTTGGCGCTCGCGGCAGTGGGAACAGGCGCGGGCTGGGTCAAGCAGAAGCTGCATTTGACGCTCCCTGACCCAGCCGCTCGCGATCGGGCCCGGGCATATATCCGAGCCATCATTGACTTCGCCGGCCCATTTGGAGCGCCCGCGATCATTGGATCCATGCAGGGTCGGCACAGCGACGAAATTGACCCCGTTACCGCTCAACGACTGTTGGCCGACGCGCTGGAGGAACTAGGCGAATATGCCCGTCAATACCAGGTGCCGCTGATCTTTGAGCCCATCAACCGCTACGAAACCAATCTGGTCAATTCCCTGGGCACTGGCACGGAACTACTGTCTGCATTGAGTACCAAAAACGTGCGTCTGCTGGCGGACCTGTTCCATATGAATATCGAAGAGGTCGACAGTGCGGCGGCGTTGCGTGCGGCCGGCGCACTCATCGGGCATGTCCACTTCGTCGATTCCAACCGCCGGCCGGCGGGGTTGGGGCATATCGACTATCGTCCCATTGTCGCCGCCCTGGAATCGATCGGGTACACCGGTTTCGCCTCGGCGGAAGCGCTGCCCTACCCCGATTCTGACGCGGCTGCCCGCCAGACCATCGAGAGTTTTCGAAAGTACTTTCAACATTCCTGAAGTGACATCAACATGCTTCGACATCGCCTCATTCATCCGCAGATCAACGAAATCCTGGGAAGAGCCGGGCATCACGCCACGATTCTGATTGCCGACGGACATTTCCCGGCATCCACCAAGAAGGGTCCGAATGCCGAACTCGTGTGCATGAATCTGATGCCCGGGTTGATCACCTGCGCGCAAGCACTCGAAGCGGTTCTGTCGGCCGTTCCAGTCGATGCCGTGAACACGATGATGTACACCAAAGACGACCCGTATGCGCTGGATTCCGACCCGCCGGTGTGGGACGAATACCGCGCCGTGATTAAGAAGGCCGGCCTTGATTTGCAACTCGCGCCGATCGAAAAATGGTCGTTTTATGACGCCGTCACCACCCCCGACCACGTGCTGACCATTCAGACGGCGGATCTGCAGCGCTACGCCAACATTCTGTTGTCGGTCGGCGTCCGCATGGATTGAGCGTGCGATAACGCGGACCGCCCCGGGCCGCCCGGCGGCAGACCAGTATCTGTGTCCATTCCGAGAAGGACCGCATCGGCAGCCCGGAGTTCGTTATGATGTACTTCACGTGGTTCGTGTCACCTGACTGCAGGGGTGCCGCACTTGTCTGACGAACGTCCGCCCGCATCGAAGGCTGTCGCCACGGTCGTCAATCGGCGGCCGGGACGACGGCGGTTGCTTCCCAAACTGCTCCTGGCATGCACGGTGGGACTGGTGACCCTCAAAATCGCGGATGTGGCGGTGGGGGTGTTTACGGGCACGCAGCAGCGACATCGCCTGCGGCTGGCCCCGCGGGCTGAGCTTCGACATCAGAGCAAAGAGTTCGATTACGTTTTTCGCACGAATCGACTGGGGCTGCGCGGCCCCGAGATATCCTTTACCAAGCCGGCGAAAACGTATCGGATCGCCATTCTGGGCGATTCTTTCATCGCCGGATACGGCGTTGCCGAAGAGCATCTGCTGACGGGCCTGCTGCAGCAGCAGTTGCAAGAATCAGCAAAAAAAACGCGTCCCAACATCGAAGTCGTGAATGTGGGCCGCGTCGGCACGAGTACGATCCGTGAACTCGATCTCTACGAATCCCTGGGCCGTCGGTTTCAGCCCGATGTTGTCATTCTGGCGTATTATCTGGGAAACGATCTGGCGGAAGTGGTCCAGGAGCAGACGGACGATGAACTGGCCCGGTGGTCGCCTCCCGGACGCCTGCGGGGCCTGACTTATCGGTGCTTCCCGAATCTCTATCTCGAACTGGCCATGATCCGGCAATCGCAGCGGCAGCTACGGGAATTCACCCACCGCGATGAGTCGGAAATCGCCGCAGACATTCGGCAAGAAGCGTTAGCGCGCCAGCGTAACCCCGACGACGCGGCCCAACGATTCGAGTCGCTGCCCCCCGAAATCCGGCACGATGTCGCAACGGGGGTCCTTTCCGAACAGCGTGTGGTCGACTCGTGCATTGAACCCGATCGTCTGCTGCGGGCGCTCGATCCGTCGGATGCCGATTTTGAAAGATCCTGGAGCCGTACCCAAACGCACCTCGACAAACTGCAGTCGGCCGTTGCCCGAGACGGAGCGCAACTCGTGCTCGTGCTGATCCCCGCTCCGTTTCAGCTTGATCGACAGTCCCTGGAATTCCATCGGCAACTGGGATACGAAGTTCGCGAAGCCTGGCTGACAGAACCGGTTCGCACCGCTCAGGCGCTGTCGGATTGGTCTCGCGACCATGACATTCCTTGCCTGGACCTGACAGACGAACTTCGAAAATCCGAGAAGCCGCTGTACTTCATCGAAGACGTGCATTTTAACCCGGAAGGAAATCACCTCGCCGCGATGCTGATCAGTCAGTTCCTGCTGAGCCGGAAGCTCTGTCCATGACAGAGCCCGCCTGCGAAACGGGTCGAACGCGATGGCTGTATCTGGCGGTGATCGGCCTGGGTGTCATGCTGATGGCGGGGTCGATTCCCCGGCGTGGCATCGACCCCGACGAACTGGAACATCTGCATGCCGGTTTCTGCGTCTGGCGGGGCGACGTACCGTACCGGGACTTTTTCGAACACCACGGCCCCGGCCTGTATTACCTCATCTGGCCGGTCTTCAAGGGATTGGGCCCCGAACTTACGGTGCTGTGGGTGTCGCGCGGCGTGATGCTCTGCCTGTCTCTGGCGGCGCTGTATCTCACGTATCGCCTGTCGTGCCATGTGGGTGGGGAACGCTGCGGACTGCCAACCGTCGCCGGCCTGGTGTGGATGACCATTTTTCAGGCCAAAGGTATGGAACTGCGACCGGATGTCCCGGCCATGCTGTGTCTCCTGAGCGCCCTTACGTGGCTGTGCCAGGCAGGGGACAGGAGAACGCCGCGCGCGTACTTGTCCGTCGGCTTTCTGTGCGGCCTGGCGCTGTTGTTTACTCAGAAAAGCCTGATCCCCATGGCCGGCATCGGCCTGGCTGCGTGTGCCGGTGCTGGCGACGGTCGAACCGTGACACCGACCGTTCGTGTCCGCAAAGCCATCTCGATCGCCGCGTTGCTCGGTGCGGGAGCGGCTTGTGCCTGGGGACTGGCGACGGCCGGTTTCGCCTGCGCGGGAGCGGCAGGTGATTTCTGGTATTCCACCTGGTACCAACTGTGGATTTGGCCCGTTCACAGCAGTCGTTGGGATTATTTGCGACCGACACTCGCAGCAGACCTGACAATCTGGGCACTGGCGCTCAGCGAATGCGGCGGCGTCATCTCGAACTGGCTCACGCGCGGGTTCAGATCTCGCCTTACGCCCGGAGCCGATGGTCCCACATCGGACAGGACATTACACGTGGTGTCCCACCAGCAGGTCGTTATCGCCGTGAGTGTCTGCCTGGCCTCGATTCCCTTCGTCAAAGCCACTTATCCGCAGTTCTACTTTCTGTGGCTGCCATTGCTGGCGATCCTGGCTGGATCGCGTTACGAAGCCCTGTTGTCAAAACTCAAACAACGGAACCGCGTGGTCCCCATGGTCGCTTTGGCCCTCGGCCTGGCTGTACTGCAGACAGCACTCTGGACTCGCACACGCGCCCTGGGAGCTGACGGGGCGCTTCCGCATTTCATCCAGATTCCCGGAGTCGCCTGGGCTGTGCTGCTGGTGATAGGAGTCACGTTTGGAGCTGTCGTCATGCTCGCCTGGAACCACCGTGGGGAGTACGCCCTGTTTGCGATCTGCGGACTGGGGATGGCCTACGGGGTACTGCGAGATTTCGACATGGCACTGTGGTCAAATCGTTCGCAGGTTGCTGCGATCCAGGCCATTCAGCAGCAAGTGAGCCCGCAGGAACGGGTTTTCGATGGGTTTACCGGCCTGGCCGCCTTGCGCCCACACGCCTGGTATTACTGGTGGATTAATGAATATTCACTCGCGTTGATCCCCCCCAAAACCCGGGAACAGCGCCTGCTCGAACATCTGCAACAGAACCCGCCCGCTGCCTTGCTGTTCGACCGGCACCTCGAATCACTTCCGGGCCCCGTGGTTGACTGGTTGCACGAGCACTATGCACCTGTTGATCCGATTCCACTTTGGAAGCTGAAAGCCAATCGGTAGTCCGACGTGTTCATTCTGTCTGGCCAAAGTCGGGACGCAGTTCAACGAAGCTTCCACTCTGGCACGGGAGCCATGTTCGGACTTGCGAAAACCGCCGGATCAACCCGTCTTGACCAGTTTTCGGTGGTGGCATACATCCCCAATATGCGCATCTTAATCAACCTATTGAACTTCCGCCCCGGACGGATCGGTGGCACAGAAACGTATCTCCGGGAATTA